>DATIAI010000634.1:0-2311 GCA_035458065.1 Algoriphagus sp.
GATGGCTTTAATCTTCGTATTCCTGATTTTGGCCGCACAATATGAAAGCTGGACACTCCCTTTCTCTGTATTGCTTGGAGTACCGGCAGCGATCTTGGGAGCATTTCTCGGACTATGGCTGGGAGGACTCTGGAGCGTCAGTTATGTCAACAACGTCTTTGCCCAAATCGGCCTTGTGATGTTGATCGGCTTAACAGCCAAAAACGCCATCCTAATCGTAGAATTTGCCAAAATGCTGCACGAGGAGCAAGGCAAAACACTTTACGAAGCGGCCATGGAATCTGCCAAACTCCGACTCCGTCCGATCCTGATGACTTCCTTCGCCTTTATGCTAGGAGTGGTCCCATTGCTGACAGCAACAGGAGCCGGTGCTGAAGCCCGAAAAGTCATGGGTATGGCCGTATTCAGCGGAACATTGATTGCGACGATCATCGGTGTAATTGTGGTTCCCGGATTGTATGTTTTGATAGAGAGTATTGGGGGAAAGAAAAAGAAAACCACACCACCTGCTTCTCCTGCTGTTTCACATTCTGAACCGACTCATTGATATGAAATCGAGCCTGACACACGTGACGCACAAAGAGTTGAATGTCAATGCAAGATTCTCCCGAGCTAAGCTCGGGACAGGCTATGTGGCCGCTAAAAATCATTTTTATCACATGAAAAATCTAATCATACCGATATTTCTCCTGTTGGTTTTGGCCGGTTGCGCCGTTGGACCAAAATACTCCCGGCCGGAAACTGTGGAAACCAAAACACCGGTAAGCTATACTTTCGCTTTATCTTCCGCTGACTCCATCACCAACCTAGATTGGTGGGAGGTTTATCAGGACACCGCCTTGCAGTCCCTGATTCAGTACGCCTTGGATTCCAACTTAAACCTACTAACGGCTGTGGCCAGGGTAGAAGAGGCACAGGCCATTTTGGGTTACAACAAAGCCAACCTGGGACCTGCCTTTGGAGTGAGCGGTGCTGCACGGGCTTCGGATTTCAGAGACAAGGCTTCTGAGGCGGGGGTTGCTTTCAATTCCAACGCCTATTCAGTCTTGGGAAATGTGTCCTGGGAAATTGACATTTGGGGAAAACTCAGACATGCCAACCGGGCTGCCTATGCAGAATTACTGGCAACGGAGGAAAACCGCAAATCGATCTACATCAGTTTGGTGGCACAAATTGCTGAGCTGTATTTCAATCTGAGGGGCTTGGATGATCGGTACAAAATCACCCAAAGAACCTACGAAACCCGTCTGGAATATCTGAGAATAATCAATCTTAGATTTGAAAAAGGGGAAGTGTCCGAGCTGGACAAACTCCAGGCAGAGCAAATCGCGGCTGACGCAAAGGCTCAAATGTACAGCTTGGAGCGGGGAATCATTTTCGTCGAAAATGCTATCAATATCTTATCCGGAAAGCCCTACTCTCCCATCCTGAGAGGATTGCAAAACGATCAGCAGCAGATCCCTTTGGAAATCCCTAGCGGACTTCCTTCCGAACTTCTCACCAGAAGACCGGACATCTTGGGCGCCGAGCAGCTTTTGATTGCTCAAACAGAACGAATCGGAATGGCAGTGGCGATGAGATTTCCTACGCTGAGCCTGACCGGATTCTTTGGAGTTGCCAGCCCGGATATTTCCAAACTGTTTGTCCCTAATGCGGTTTTGGGTTCTATCACCGGACAACTCGCCGCACCAGTTTTCCAATTTGGACAAAACAAACGAAGAGTCGAAGCTGAGCGGGCAAGAGCCAAGCAATTTGCCTATCAATATGAACAAACCGTCATTGAAGCATTTGCAGAGGTAGAAAACTCCCTGGCTGAGATCCGAACCTATACCAACGAGTATGGTGCGAGAAGCGAGCAAGTTGCCGCTACCGAGAAATCACTGATGCTATCAAAGGCACTCTATGACAATGGCTATACTTCCTTCCTGCAAGTCTTGGATGCTGAGCGCGAATTGTACTACTCTGAATTCGAAAAATCCCTGGCCCTTCAAAACCAATTGATTTCTTCCGTGAGGCTGTACAAGGCACTTGGGGGAGGCTGGTGAACGAATTTTGAATTGAGATTTGAGATTTGAGATTTAGGATCTCGACAGGCCAATAAAAATTGAGAAAGAGCCGGGGGAGAAATCCTTCGGCTCTTTTGGATTTACAACCGATTCACCAAAATACAAGGCTGGGAAACAATGAGCTCTCCATTCAAATTTGAGGGATGCCTATTAGCTTTGGCTAACTTCCCCTTTTATCCCGATAGTTATCGGGATAAAAGGGGATTTTTGAATAATGAAAATAAACAGCTCCGGTAAGTGGAGAC
>DATIAI010000635.1:0-5586 GCA_035458065.1 Algoriphagus sp.
TTTCAATCCCATTGGAAAGGCAAGAAAATACGCCAATGGAACCTCCATGCAGAGCAGCACTCCGATATTGATCCAGGCTGGAGTGCGTGTATCTCCTGCTCCATTAAATGCTTGAGTCAGCACCATTCCAATCGCAAAAAAGACATAGCCCAATACGATCACCCAAAGCCCCTGTGCCGCTACATCCCTCACTTCAGGAATATCCGTGAAGAACCCGGCCAATTGCTGATTGAAAAGCAGGTAAATTCCCGTCACAGAAGCCATGAAAATCACGTTGTAGCGGGCTGTCAGCCAAACTGCCTTTTCTGCCCGGCCCACTTCTTTGGCTCCCAGATTTTGTCCAACCAAAGTTGCAGCTGCACCTGAAAGCCCCCAGGCCGGCAAAATCGTGAAAATCAAAACCCGGAAGGCGATGGTATAACCCGCCAATGCAGCAGATCCAAACTCGGCATTCATCCGAGTCAAAGCCACCCAGGAAATGGAATCAATCAGAAACTGCCCCATTCCCCCAAGCGAAAGGTCAATAATCCTACGGATCGTTTCCCACTTGACGTGCAGATTCTTGCGAAGAATCTTGAGTTTATGCTTGCCGTTGACCAGATGGTAAAACTGATACACCACACCCACACTTCTGCCAAATGTGGTTGCAATTGCAGCACCATCCAATCCATATCCTTCCCAGCTTCCGATTCCAAAAATCAAAATCGGATCAAGAATGATATTCAAACCATTGGCAATCCAAAGTGAGCGCATGGCATGGTGAGCCTGTCCGGCTCCGCGAAAAGCACCATTGATCAAAAAAAGCAACATGATGGCCGTGTTGCCGGCAAAAACAATTCTTGCGTAATTGGCACCTGACTGGATCACGGCTTCTTCAGCACCCATCACCCGAAGCAAATCATCTGCAAAAATCCAGCCTCCTACCCCAAGGAAAATGGAGACTACTCCACCGACAAGGAGCAATTGAAAAGTTGCGGTGCCGGCCTCTTCGTACTCCTTTTCTCCGAATCTTCTGGAAATCAATGCCGTGCCAGCCATACTGATTCCAAATCCTATGGCATAGGTCAATACAATCACCGATTCAGTGAGGCCGACTGTGGCAATGGCGAATTCACCAAGCTTTGCAACAAAGAAAATGTCCACCACCGCAAAGGCCGACTCCATCATCATCTCGAGGATCATGGGAATTGCCAAGACGAAAATGGCCGTCTTCAGCGGAAGGCTGGTGAAATCCTGCTCTTTGCCGAGTATTGCGTCTTTGATGAGTTGCCAGGTCATGTAGAATTGAAAAATTACAAGATTGAAAATTTGAAAATTAGAAGGGATAGGATTCCTTTCTCGGAAATTAAACTTTAGAAATCAGCGTGCAAAAAAACAAAAAAACCGCGAATCGGCGGTTTTTAAAATGTTATCGTTTTTCTCTTTGCTCTCTTTAGCTTGCTGATGCACCGATTTTGTCAATATGTGCTTCTTTGATTTTGCGACGAAGGATTTTTCCGACGTTTGATTTTGGAAGTTCATCTGTGAAAAAGACCTCTTTTGGCACTTTGTAATTGGTCAGGGACCCTTTGCAATGCTCGATGATTTTCTCCTCTGTCAGCTTATCATCTTTTTTGACCACATAGGCCACCACCTTTTCGGTTGACTTGGCATCGGTCATTCCTATTACTCCCACCTCGATTACCCCCGGATAGGAGGCTATTACATCCTCGACTTCATTTGGATAGACATTGAAACCTGAAACGAGAATCATTTCCTTTTTACGATCCACGATTTTCACAAATCCATCTTCATCCATTACTCCGATATCTCCGGATTTAAACCACTCTCCGTGCATCACATTGGCGGTTTCCTCTGGTCGGTTCCAATAGCCCTTCATCACTTGAGGGCCTTTGATCAGGATTTCACCGCGCTCACCAAGAGGAACTTCATTGCCGGCATCATCCGCGATCATAAATTCGGTATTGGGAAGAGGAAGTCCGATCGTACCGATCCTTTCCGTTCCATCAATTGGATTGCAGGAGGCCACAGGGGAAGTTTCGGTTAGTCCATAGCCCTCGGCTAAAGGAACTCCAGTCACAGCTTTCCACTTTTCTGCAGTGGCTTTTTGGACCGCCATACCTCCACCTACTGCAATTTTTAATCCTGAAAAATCCAAGGATTTGAATGCCTCCTGATTGAGCAATCCATTGAACAGTGTATTCACCCCGGTCATCACCGTAAATTTCTTTTTGGCTAAATCACCGATAAAGGCTTTCATGTCCCGAGGATTGGTAATCAACACATTATGAGCACCGATCTTAAACATCGCCAGGCAATTGACTGTCAGTGCGAATATGTGATAAAGAGGCAAAGCCGTGATTACAATCTCTTCATTCTCTCTCAATTTGGGCTTCATCCAGGCGGAAATCTGCTGCATGTTTGCCACAATATTTCCGTGGGTAAGTTCAGCACCTTTGGATACACCAGTAGTACCGCCTGTATATTGCAAAAATGCAGGTTCACCCAAATTGAGCTTAGTAGGTTTGAAAGTGAAATCCTTTCCTTTTGAAAGAACTGATTTGAAAGAAACAGATCCCGGAAGGGAAAACGGTGGAACCATTTTTTTCACGTGCTTCACGACCAAATTGACAATCATCCCTTTCAGCCCTCCAAGGAGATCTCCCAATTCAGTCACAATAATGTGTTTGGCCTGGATTTGAGTTCTGATTTTCTCCAAATGCGAGGCGAAGTTTTCTACAATCACGATCACATCTGCTCCGGAATCATTGAATTGATGCTTCATTTCAGCAGGTGTGTAGAGCGGATTGGTGTTCACCACGACCATTCCAGCTCTCAAAGCCCCAAACATGGCCACAGGATATTGGAGGACATTAGGCATTTGAATAGCCACTCTCGATCCCTTTTCCAATTTCAGCACATGTGTGAGGTAGTTGGCAAACTGTGCGCTGAGCTTTTCCAATTCTGAATAGGTCATGGTTTTCCCCATGCATTCAAAAGCTACAGCCGGACCAAACTTCCGGACGCTCTCATCAAAAAGATCGACAATGCTTGAATAGGCCTCATAATTTACTTCCTTATCTACGGAGGCGGGATAGTGCTTATGCCATGGAAAATTGGTCATATCAATGGTTTTTTGGGTGATTTTTGCTTTCTACAATTACTTAAAATTATTGGGCTTCGCCAAAGAATTTATCCCTACTGAAGAATTTTTCGGGCGATAAGTTCTTTCATTATCTCGTTGGTACCTGCATAAATTCTTTGAACCCGTGCATCCGCCCAAGCTCTTGCTATTCCGTACTCCCACATGTAGCCGTAACCACCATGAAGTTGCACACATTCGTCTGCTACTTTACACTGAAGTTCGGTCATGTTGTATTTTGCCGCTGAGGCCATGGCTGAGTCTAGTTTTCCTTCATTGTGGAGCAAAACCAGGTAATCGCAGTAAATCCTTCCCTGCTCCAATGCTGCCGTCATTTCTGCCAATTTGAACCGGGTATTTTGAAACTCTGAAATGCTTTTGCCAAATGCTTTCCTTTGCTTGACATAACTGATGGTGGCCTGAAGCATGTATTCTCCCAATGCCACCGCAGCCAAAGCCACCACCAATCGCTCCTGGGCAAGTTCAGTCATCAGGTATTTGAAACCTTCCCCAACTTTTCCAAGGAGATTCTCCTTGGGTACTTTCACATCTTCGAAAAACAGCTCGCAGGTATCCTGGGCATGAAGTCCGACTTTCTCAAAAGGAATACCCTTGGTAAAGCCCGGCATATCTTTGTCAAGGATCAATAAACTGATTCCCTTGGCTCCTTTTCCCGGGTCAGTTTTCACCGCAACCACAACTACGCTGCATAGTTGCCCATTGGTAATGAAGGTTTTTGAACCATTTACCAAAAAATGATCTCCCCGGTCCACCGCGCCGGTTCTCATTCCCTGTAAATCAGAACCCGCCCCGGGTTCAGTCATGGCTATAGCTCCGATATATTCCCCACTGATCATCTTGGGAATGTATTTCTTCTTTGCCGCCTCGGTGGCATAATGCAAAATGTATGGCATAACGATGTCGGAATGGAGCGGAAATCCGATTGCCGGTCCAGAACAACCGCTCAATCCCAACTCCTCGATCAAGATCGCATTGTATCTGAAATCTTTAATGTTCATTCCTCCAAGGCTTTCCGGGGCCTGAATTCCCAAAAAACCGTTCTCTCCGAGCTTCAACCAAGCATCTCTGGAAACCATCTTTTGCTTTTCCCACTCAGCATTGTGAGGTGTAATTTCTTTGGAGATAAAATCTCTGACGCTCTGTCTGAAAAGCTCGTGCTCTTCGTTAAAAAGTGATCTGTGGAGTCCGAACATATTTGGGTTTAGTTTTACTTAATCAAAATTAAGGAATTTGGTCAGTTAGTATTTGGCCATTTGTCTGACATTCCCCTGATTCACGAGATTTCCTGAGTTCATTTTCCCATTTCCAAAAAACTCACTGAAAAAACCCATCCGGTTGAACAAACGAAATGAAATAAGAAAACACAAAAGTCCTCCAAAAACGTAGTTGGAGAGTTTTAAAGTTTATAATGTGCCTAAAAAGCAAAAGCTCCGAACCTTTCGATCCAGAGCTTTTCTACAACAGGCTGGCTTTAATTATTCAAAGTGAATGGTTTTACTTCTGCCTTTTGCGTCTGTTACATTGAGGTAAACATCATCAGTAGATACACCTTTCAATTTGTAGTTTTTGCGGAACCCTTCTGGTTCGCTGATTTCTTCCTGATGAATCAATTTGTTGGTTTCCGCATAGCGAATTTCAACTTCAACTCCCGGCTCATCCAATCCTATTACAGTCAGGTTTATGGTTTCGTCATCGACGATCTTCCCATAGGCCATCAGCGGAAGTTCGGCTGCTGGAATCGGCTGATCAAATGTAGCAACTGTATAGACAACTTGCTCATCCTCAGTAGTAATTCTTACTTTGTACTCTCCGGTTGGAAGCTCATTCAAGTTGTATGGAATGATCAAATCTCCATCACCTACTGTTACCTTTCTTTGGTGAAGTTTTCTTCCGGTATTGTCAAAAAGAGCAATTTTTGCCTCTCCAACTCCTCCTTTTAGAAGTACGTTAACTTTTTTGAATTTTGCTTTTACGTTTGAAAGTGCCATCAAATCGTCGGCTGCGTTGGCTGCAAGGCTGCTAAAAGATAAGGCGCCTGCAAGTGCTAAAGTGAATAGGGATTTCATAACTGTGTTGGTTTAGTGTTATGCTTCTCCTTATGCGAAGCACATACCAACCCATTTTGGCACGCAGAAACCCGCTCTATTCCACGCCTCGGAATTAAACTTAATTAAGTTTTCTAACCAAAGATCGTTTTGTTTAAGTCATGATTTGGTAATCTGACTTCGATCGAATTTGGGATTTTGGCTATTTTCTGTCACAAGAGCGGACAGATTTTGCAGGAAATGCAAAAAATGCGGGTTACACTTTATTGCGATATATTAAGGAAATTTAATTTTCAAAAAATATAATCCCCTGAATTTAAATAATTTGAAAACAAAAAACCTGTACGGTTGCGTACAGGTTTTGTCCGTTTGGACACA
>DATIAI010000636.1:0-21084 GCA_035458065.1 Algoriphagus sp.
ACCAGGCGGTTTCCCTCAAAATAGAAATCATCCAAGCTTAAAAACACCTTTTTTCCACTTACTTCTTTGAGTTTTTGCAAAATCAGGGTGGTCTTTCCAACTCCTCGATGGCCCAAAATCATGATCAGACGCTGATTCCAATCAATTTTTTCCATCAGATACCGAACAAATCTGGGGAGACTGGTTTGTTGTTTTCTTTCCGAAATAGTCAGTAGGCGATCCATTGCATTGGTTTTTCTAAACAACAAAAATATAATTTGTTTTCTGCAAAAAACAAAAAATGAAATTGTTTTCTGTAAAAAACAATTTCTCTGATTAGTATTTTAGATTTACATTCGTTTGACACTCGAGTTATATTTCTACCGTTTACAAAAGAGCCTGGGAATCCACCCATTCCGGGTTTATCTTGAATTATGAGTAGAATTCACCTTTTATTGATTTACATACTTCTGTTTGCTTGCCTAGTCATTGCCTCTTTGGCATTTTGGAAAAGCAGCGTCCTCAATGAACCATCTGAGATTGTTGCCGAAAATCAATCTTTCATTTCTCAATTACCACCTTCCGGAGATTCGATCCGCCTTTTTAATATTCCCAAGGAGCTTGATTTTGCAGGAGAAAAAGTCCCTTTAGAGAAGGGGGATATTTTTGAAAGGCTTGAACGTGAGATCTATGTAAATGCTTATTGGGAATCCAATATGATTTTGCTTCTGAAAAGGTCTGCCAAATACCTGCCCGATATCGAGCGAATGCTAAAGGAAAACGGCATTCCGGATGATTTCAAATACCTCGCAATTGCAGAAAGCGGACTGATGAATGTCGGTTCCCCTGCCGGAGCACGGGGTTTTTGGCAGATATTGGAAACTACCGGCAAAGAATACGGATTGGAAATTTCCCAGGATGTAGATGAACGCTACCATTTTGAAAAGGCGACTGTAACTGCTTCAAAGTATTTCAAAAAAGCCCATGCAAAATTTGGGGATTGGACTGCAGTGGCAGCAAGTTACAATATGGGTCAGACCGGCTTCAGCAAAAGGCAGAATGAGCAGCTTCATCAGAACTACTACGAATTGTACCTCAATGAGGAAACCAGCCGATATCTTTTCAGAATTCTGGCTTTCAAGATAATTTTTGAAAATCCGGGAGCCTTTGGATACCACCTCAAGGAAGGTGATTACTACAAAAATCCGCCTCTGAGGACAATCAGGGTGGATGAGGATATTAAAGACCTTCCAAAATGGGCAAAAGAGCAAGGCAGTTCTTTCAAAGATCTGAAACTGTATAACCCCTGGCTCCGCGATCGAAACCTGAATGTGAAGAGAGGGAAATCCTATGAGATCAAACTTCCGGAGTGATTATTGATAAATTTCTAATTCATTCATGGAGAATTGTTTACAGATTTTTCCCTTTCTCAGATTTTTGGGAGAAACTCAGCAGTAACAATTTCGAGTCTGAAGCGTTTTCTTTTTTCAACCAACTCTTTGACTATCATGAAAAAAGCATCGATCTCTCCCAAAATTGGTTTGCTGGTAAGCCTTGCACTTTCCTCACTTTTCTCCTGCGAGCTTAACAATGATCCGGATGACAATGACGATGGATTTTCAAATTCCAACGCAGTATTTCTGCTCATTGACGAGGAGAGCATAGACAACGGAAATCCCCCAAACAATTTTTCAGCAAATGATGTCAATGACCAATTGGCAACGATCGGCCTCCGCCAACCCTTGCGTTTTTTTGAAGACAATGTCGGAAGGGAGATTGACTTGTTCACTGGGCAGGTCGGAGATGAAGGTTGGTTTGCTTTAAAGACAATTCCAAATTCCTGGACCAATACCGGCCCTACCGGAAACGGTCTGAAAAATTACCTGACTCCAGGTCCAAGTTTGGGAGCAGCGGTTCCTGACGACGATCGGGAAGTTCTGCTGGATAAAATCCCTGATGTAACCCCACTTCGGGCCACAGGCCTTGCCATGTTGGTTGGACAGACCGTGTATGCTGTAGTTTATGACAGTGATATTTCGATTAATTATTCCCCACTCACCGGAAATCTTCAGGGTGACAATTTGGGCGTGGTGGCTTTTGATGTGATCCGAGTTGTGGAGCGGACTGATGGCTCATCTTCGGATTTGCCAAGAGTTACCATCCGAATCCGAAGCGCCTCAAATGTTTCCGGATTGGACCTCAGCTTTTTTTCAAATGCCCCAATTCCTCAGTCGTCATCCGAACCATTTGATATTGCCCCGCCTTCAAATCCAACGGCAATTGTATTAACCCCGGCAAATTAATTTGTGAGATTTTAGGGCTTGAATTGTCAGTCCGGAGAAAGTCTCTTTTTTAACTGGGAAAATGACATTTTTCGTCGTTTTCCCTTTTTTGTCACGCATTTGCAAGGCCATAATTAGTTACTTTGGATTCCCAACAAGAATCTCCCCCAAAAATGAACAGAAGGAATTTTATCAATGTATCTGCAATGACTGCAGGAGCCTCTTTTTTAACCGGAACCAAAGCTTACCCAAGTAACGAAGCTAAAAGAGGTAGTGAATCTTCTCTTTTGGACACGCTAAGCCTGAAGAGTAGAGAAGTCGTGCCAATTACAATACAGGAGCGTGAAGCCCGGATCAACAAAGCGCAGAGTCTGATGGATAAAAACGGAATCTCTGCCATCGTCCTGGATTCGGGTACATCGATGAATTATTTCACTGGCATGACCTGGGGACAAAGCGAGCGACCTATGGTTGTTGTCATTCCAGCTAAAGGAAATGTAAGTTATATCTGTCCCAAGTTTGAGCAATCCAGACTGGAGGAGAATATCAAGATTGGGCGGGATGTGTATCCTTGGGAAGAGGATGAAAGTCCATACGAACAGATCAAAAAAGCAATTCTTGACTCAGGTGCTCGCTCGGGAAAAATCGGAATCGAAGAGCGGGTGAGGTTTTTTATAGCTGATGGACTGCGAAAAGTGGCCACCGGCTTTGAAATTGTTAGTGCGGATCCAATCGTTATTCCTTGCAGAATTATTAAAACTCCGGCAGAAATTGCACTGATGCAGATCGCTACAGACTACACGATCGAAGCCATAAAATTTGGCTTTGCGGCTCTCAAAGAAGGTGAAAGTCCTTCCAATTTTTCCACAGCGGTCGCACAGGCGCATCAAAAGTTGGGAGCAAGGCATGCCTTTGCCCTTGCCAATTTTGCAGAAGCTTCGGCTTTTCCCCATGGGACATCCAAACCTCAGATTCTGAGGAATGGAGATGTGGTGCTGGTGGATTGTGGATGCCTGGTACAGGGTTACAATTCGGATATCAGTCGCACTATTGTCTTTGGCGCCGAACCTACCGCAAGACAGCTCGAAATCTGGAATTTGGAAAAGGAAGCACAAGCCGCCGGGTTCAATGCTGCTCAGATTGGAGCTCCCTTGGAGGCAGTAGATGCTGCTGCCCGCAAGGTGATCACGGACGCAGGTTTTGGTCCTGATTACAAATTACCGGGATTGCCACACCGGACCGGCCACGGGATCGGAATGGATGGGCACGAATGGGGAAATGCTGTCAGGGGAAATAAACAGATTTTAGAACCGGGTATGTGCTTTAGCATTGAGCCGAACATATCGATTGTCGGGGAATTTGGGGTGAGACACGAAGATTGTGTCTACATGACTGAATCAGGCCCGGTTTGGTTTTCCAAGCCAAGTCCGTCGATTTCGCAGCCATTTGAACACTAAACAAGGACGAACCAAGTTGTTTTAATTCAGGTTACAATCTTCGGGTCGAGTTCACGCTTCCCCTTAAAAAATTGTACCTTCGCTGTTTATTAATTCCCCCTCTCCCATGAGTCAATCCCCTGCTTCACAGGAAGAATTTATTGAAATTTTTGGAGCCCGAGAGCATAACCTCAAAAACCTTGATATCAAGATTCCCCGCAACAAACTGGTCGTGGTGACCGGGCTCAGCGGGAGCGGAAAGAGTTCTCTGGCTTTTGATACCATCTATGCCGAAGGTCAGCGACGGTATATGGAGAGCTTTTCAGCTTATGCCAGATCCTTTTTGGGAGGAATGGAGCGGCCGGATGTGGACAAGATCAACGGACTTTCACCGGTGATTGCCATCGAGCAAAAAACCACTTCCAAAAATCCCCGATCCACAGTAGGCACCGTGACTGAAATCTACGATTTCATGCGTCTGCTTTATGCCCGGGCTGGTGATGCCTATTCCTATATGACTGGGAAAAGGATGATCCGACAGACAGAGGATCAGATCATCGAGCAATTGTTTACCAAGTTTCTGGATAAGAAATTATACATCTTGGCTCCGGTCGTGAAAGGCCGGAAGGGACACTACCGGGAGCTTTTCGAACAAATCCGGAAAATGGGATTTTCCAAAGTCCGGGTCGACGGAGTGGTAATGGACATCGTGCCCAAAATGCAGGTCGACCGATACAAAATCCACGACATTGAGATTGTCATAGACCGAATTGTAGCAGAGGAATCAGACCGTTTCCGGATTACACAATCTCTGAAATCTGGATTGCAGCATGGTAAAGGGGTCATCATGATCAGAGAAGAGAATGGGGAGATCCACCATTTCTCCAAGTATCTCATGGATCCTGAGACAGGACTTTCTTACGATGAACCTGCGCCCAATTCTTTTTCCTTTAACTCACCTTATGGTGCTTGTCCAACCTGTAATGGATTGGGTGTAATCGAAGAAATTACCCGAGAGAGCATTATTCCGGATCCAAGTCTGAGCATTACCAGGGGAGGAATTGCTCCGCTGGGTGAGTATCGGGACATCTGGATTTTCAAGAAGATCGAAGCCATTTTAAAGCACTACAAGTGCAGCATGAGCACTCCAATCAAGGATTTGCCTGCTGAGGTTGTTGAGGTTTTGCTTTTTGGTGACAAAGTAGAAGTGGCTGTCGATTCGGTGAAGTATCCGGGGACAAAATGGAATACGACTTTTGAAGGAATTGTGAATTTTCTCCAGAAATACCAGGAAGGAAGTTCGGATAAAATCCAAGATTGGGTCAGCGAATTCACCGTCACACAAACCTGCCCAGACTGTCAAGGTTATCGGCTGAAAAAAGAGGCCTTGCATTTCAAAATCGACGAAAAACACATCGGTGAGTTGGCTGTGATGGACATCAGAGGGTTGTCTGACTGGTTTGAAGGATTGGAAGACAGAATCAGCGAAAAGCAGAATATCATCGGCGCAGAAGTATTGAAGGAAATCCGAAAACGTATCGGCTTTTTGCTGGATATCGGATTGGACTACTTATCACTCAACAGGCCTTTGCGGACACTCTCCGGAGGTGAGGCTCAGCGGATCAGATTGGCCACTCAGATTGGGACACAGCTGGTGGGAGTTTTATATATTTTGGATGAACCGAGTATTGGTTTGCATCAGAGGGACAATGAGAAATTGATAAAAGCTCTCCAAAGTCTTCGTGATCTGGGCAATTCTGTTTTGGTCGTGGAGCACGACAAAGACATGATGATGGCATCGGATTTTGTCCTCGATATGGGACCGGGTGCGGGCCGTCATGGTGGACATGTGGTGGCTGCCGGTCACCCGAAAGAAATTTTCAACAACGGCTCCGTTACTGCGAGATACCTCAGCGGAAAGCTTGGGTTGCCGATTCCCAAGGAGCGAAGAAAAGGAAAAGGAAAAAGTCTGATCCTGAAAGGTGCTACTGGTAACAACCTTAAAAATGTGACTTTGGAGCTTCCTTTGGGGACTTTGATCCTAATAACAGGCGTTTCCGGGAGTGGCAAAAGTACCTTGATCCATGAGACGCTTTATCCGATTCTGAATCGGGAATTTTATAATTCAAAAAAGGAACCGATGCCTTATAAAAGCATCGAAGGACTGAAAGAACTGGACAAAGTCATCGAAGTGGATCAGTCCCCAATCGGTCGAACACCAAGATCCAACCCGGCGACTTATACCGGAGTTTTCTCCGATATCCGGACTCTTTTCACCGAACTTCCCGAAGCAAAAATCCGGGGATATAAACCAGGCCGTTTTTCCTTCAATGTAAAAGGCGGAAGATGTGAAGATTGCGAAGGCGCAGGGATGAAACTGATTGAAATGGACTTCCTTCCTGATGTCCATATTCCCTGCGAAACATGCAAAGGCAAGCGATACAACAGGGAAACATTGGAAGTGAGATTCAAAGGAAAATCGATTTCCGACGTTTTGGACATGACTGTTGAGCAAGGAGTGGATTTTTTTGAATTTCAACCTAAGATCCTTCGAAAAATCAAAACCCTCAGTGAGGTGGGTTTGGGATACATCACTCTTGGCCAACATGCGACTACACTTTCAGGTGGAGAAGCTCAGCGGGTAAAACTTGCGACTGAACTATCGAAAAAAGACACAGGAAAGACCTTCTACATTTTGGACGAACCGACCACAGGATTGCATTTCCAGGATATAGACCTGTTGATGGGCGTATTGCAAAAGTTGGTCGAAAAGGGAAATACTGTCCTGATCATAGAGCACAATCTGGATGTGATCAAAGTGGCCGATCGGGTCATTGATCTGGGTCTGGAAGGAGGAAATAAGGGTGGAACAATCGTAGTTCAGGGGACACCCGAAGAAGTTGCCGCTCACTCCAAAAGTCACACGGGCAGATTCTTAAAGGCTGAGCTAAACTCCTGAATTTGACGCGAAAATCAAGTGTCTCGTCCTTCTATCAAAATAAAAGTGGTCAATACTACTCCTTGGCTAACTTTAAGCCAGGTATGAATAGGGCTAGGCTTTACTGGATATTGCAAATTTTAGGCTGGGGATGCTTTGCCTTCGTGAATATCTTTTTTGCCTCACTTTCCCAGGGGATTTCAGCAGTGCAAGCTTGGGCCTTTGTGGTTTTAGCTGCCTTTTATTTGCTTTCTACCCATACCCTGCGCCATCTGGTCAAAGCTTACGGATGGTTTAAGTTGGGGATTTTCAGGTTATTGATCCAGACTATTTTTGCTTTGTTTGTCTTGGCAGTGGCCAACGTCCTGGCCCAGATTCTGATCAATCTGGTATTCGGGACCTTAAAGCCTGATGAAGATTTCAGGTCATTGGTGATTGCGGTCAACCTGTTTGTCAGTTTTCTTTATTATGCCTTTTGGTTTTTGTTATATTTTTTGTTTCACTTTCTGGACAATTACAACAGCAGTCTGAAGTATGAAGCGAAAATCAATGAGATCAGGCTCAACCACTTGAAAAGTCAGCTTAATCCGCATTTTATTTTCAATGCCTTAAATTCTGTCCGCGCCTTGGTGGATGAGGATCCTGACAAGGCCAAAACGGCAATAACCAGGATTTCAAACATGCTCAGATTTTCTCTGATGATGGACAAAAAGCAGGTCATTGAATTCTCAGACGAACTTTCTACCGTCAAGGATTATCTGGCCTTGGAATCGATCCGTTTTGAGGAGCGATTGGAAGTGGTCTATCATATCGAAGATGAATCATACAGTTATAAAATTCCTCCGATGATGCTGCAGACGATTGTGGAAAATGCCATCAAACACGGCATTTCCAACTTGGTCAAAGGTGGTCTGATAGAGATCAAATGTCGGGAAGGGCTACAGGATGAGCTGTATATCCAGGTGAAAAACAGTGGTTATCTCAATCCCAATTCATCCAAATCCAAAAAGGATGAAGGAGGACATGGGATCGAAAATACCCGACAGCGCTTAAAACTGCTTTATGGTGATCAGGCCAGTTTCCGGATTTTCAACTCAGGAAACCAATTCGTGATCACCGAAATCAAAATTCCGAAACAAAGAGTTACTTTAGAATAACAAACTCAACCATGATGAGAGCCATTGTAATAGATGACGAGAGACTTGCACGCAAAGAACTGATCAATTTACTGAATCAACTCGAGACCGTAGAAGTGGTCGGAGAGGCTGTCAATGTAGATGATGCGAAAGAGAAAATAGAACAACTTCAGCCGGACGTAATTTTCCTGGACATTCAAATGCCTGAAAAAACCGGATTTGACCTGTTGGAAGAGTTGGATCATGTTCCGCATGTCATCTTCACAACTGCCTATGATGAATATGCCTTAAAGGCATTTCAGGTTAATGCCCTGGACTATTTGTTGAAGCCAATCGAGCCAAAAAGGCTGGAGGATGCGATCAATAAGTTGATAGGAAAGATTGAAGGAGGAGCCAAAAGAGAGGAAGATGGATCTTATGTCAATCAAAAGAAGTTGACTCTCGAAGATCAGGTTTTTGTCAAAGATGGAGACCGTTGCTGGTTTGTAAGACTGTCCAACGTTCGGCTATTTGAATCTGACGGCAATTACATCAAAGTTTATTTTGACAACTTCAAACCGATGATCCATAAGTCGCTTAATGCTTTGGATGAGCGTCTGGATGAAAAGTCCTTTTTTAGAGCTAGTAGAAAACACATCATCAACCTAGGTTGGGTAGAGGCAATTGAGCCGTGGTTCAACGGTGGATTAGTCGTTACTCTCAAAGGAGGAGACCGAATCGAGGTGAGCCGGAGACAGGCTGCGCGATTTAAGGAAATGATGAGTCTTTAAAAGTTTTCATAGACAAAAAAAAGCATTTGATTTTCCAAAGAAAATTTTGACCTTAGGGTACCTATTGGTTTCATAAATTTGAACCCCATTTTTCACTCTAAAAAGCATATCAATTGCTCAACTTATGAAAGAAGAACGAATTCTGATTGTCGAAGACGATTTAAGTATTGCAGAGAACATCCAGGAAATACTTGAACTCTTGGGCTATGTGAATATCGACATTGCAAATTCAGCAAATCAGTGCATCAAGGTCATCAAAAAGTACCGGCCTGATCTGATTTTCATGGATATAAAATTGAAGGGGGATAAAGATGGGATTGAGCTGGGTGAGATTGTAAAGCAGATGGTGGATGCTCCGCTGGTGTTTGTGACCTCATACAGTGATCCGACGATCATCGAGCGGGCTAAAAGAATTGCCCCGGCAGGATTTATTGTAAAGCCTTTCAATACCAATGATATCCATGCAATTGTTGAAATCGTTCTTTACAACAAACGGACAAAGCCAGCACCTGAAGCTGCAGTCGTAAAGTCCGGAAATGAGAGCCCGTTTTTGGTGAATGACGCGGTATTTATTAAGGCTGACAATGCCTTTGAGCGCGTTCATTACGATGATATTTTTTATGTGGAGGCCAATGGGAATATGGTGACAATTTTCACCAAAAACCGTGATTACAGCATCCGAAAATCTATGAAGGAAATCGAGGATATACTTCCCTCTAATTTGTTCCTGAGAGTTCAGAAGTCCTACATTGTTCACCTTGGTCAGATCGACAGCTTCAACACCAAAGAAATTATGCTCAAACAGGGAGGAGTTATCCAAGTCGGAAGGCAGTATTACAACAGCTTCCTGGCAAAATTGAATACGATCACTGAAAGTTGATTTCTCTAAAACCCTCCAAGGGTTAGAATAAAAAAGAGGCGGACAAAATCCGCCTCTTTAGATTAACCAAACAATCAACCAAATTAACCCTTACGAGGTTTTTCTTTAGGAAGCCCCAGAGATCTGGGGCTTTTCAATTTTGTAGATGTTTACCTGAGGTATTTCAGGACTTTTTTCAGTTTCGAATCCGATCTGTGGAGTTGGTTTAGTATGTTCAAATCGGGCAGTTTGCTGTGCGAGGCTGGTTTCCACCTTTGCTTTTACGACGATGGTGATTGCCATTGCAAATCCCAGTGCCGCACAGACGTTTTTTTGAGAAAAGATTGCAGTAGTCATGGCAGTAATAATATGTTGGTTTGTTTTCGTATATATCCTTTATGCCAAAAGGCGACCAAACTTTAAAAACCGCTAAAAATAGCCTAGAAGGCCCTTTTTCTAAAAAACACTGTACGGTTTCGTACAGCGCACTGCCAGTGGCGGACAAAATATCGTTCGATGTTTGGTTACAGGACGTAGATTAAAATAGAATCGAGACGACTGATTTCCAGGTTTATGGTTCAATAGAATTTGGCTTTTTTCCATCGGACTTCCTGTTGGATAGCAAATTTTAGGTAAGTTTTGTCAGTGAATTTTTGAATAAGCCCAAATCCGCAGAATTTCAACTTATTAGCCGGATCGAATTTTAGCGTTTCATCACGAGATTATGTGGAAAAAAGAAAAAACAGTAGAGAGATTGGCGGCAGAGAAGCAGAGAGAGATCGATAATGAACTCCGTAAGTCCAAGTCAACTAGTAAAGACGCTGCCAAAACCCATGGGGAGATCCTGCGGGACCAGATAGCTGACGCAATGGAAACTTATGACAAAAGCGCCCAAAGCCTCTTTACAAGTTCGCTGACTGCGGGGCTTGAGATTGGCTTTAGTTATCTGATGTTGTGTACGCTGTATTTTTTCCTCATCGGAAAAGTAGAGGAGAGCTCCATCATCAGGATAATCGCTTTAGTCTATCCACTTGGATTCATTTTGGTGGTATTGGGTCAAAGTATCCTTTTTACCGAGCAGACAGCATTGCTGACGCTTCCGGTCTTGAATAAAAAGCGATCAGTCGGCAGCATGCTCCGACTCTGGGGAATAGTCGTAGCGGGCAATCTCGTCGGTGGGTACATCATCTCCGGGATTTTGCTGTGGCTGGGACCAAATTTGGGGATATTCACCCGGGAAGTAGTAGTGGCGATCGCATCTCATGTGCTGCAAGCGGATCTGTCGGCGGTACTTGTGAGCGCCATAGTAGCGGGATGGCTGATGGGCTTGTTGTCCTGGCTTCTGGCTTCTTCGCGAGATACTATCAGTCGGATCGTAATGATTTTTATGATCACTGCTGTGATGGCCTTTACCGGCCTGCATCATAGCATCATCGGGAGCGTGGAGGTGTTTTCTGGGATGATCAGTTCCCCGGAGATTTCTGTTTGGGATTACCTTTCTTTCCAAAGTATTGCGTTGGTAGGAAATGCATGTGGGGGGGCAATTTTCGTGGCCTTATTGAAATACAGAGCTTTTGTCTTCAATATTGTTTCAAAAAGTTGACGGCACTATCCAATCCACGAGTTCTATCCCAAGGAGGCTCTACAAGGGACTGAAACGAAAAAAGCACAAGCCCAAAGACCTGTGCCGATGTGGAGGAGAAAATATTCGCTGCTTTTACAACAACTCATTCGCCAGATTGGCCAATTCAGATCGTTCTCCTTTCTCCAGCTTGATATGGGCATAAAGGGGATGGTCTTTGACTCTGTCAATCAAATAGGATAAACCATTAGACTGTGAATCCAAATAAGGCGTATCGATCTGGAAAACGTCACCGGTAAAGATGATTTTCGTATTTTCTCCGGCTCGGGAAATGATCGTCTTGATCTCATGGGGAGTCAGGTTTTGAGCCTCATCCACGATGAAGAAGATGTTGGAAAGTGAACGCCCGCGGATATATGCCAAGGGTTGAATCACCAGTTTTTCCTGATTAACCAATTCAGTGATCTTCTGGAATTCCTTGTCAGTCTCTTTGTATTGGTTTTGGATGAACTTCAGGTTGTCCCAAAGCGGCTCCATATAGGGATTGAGCTTGGACTTGATATCACCGGGAAGATAGCCGATGTCTTTATTGGAAAGTGGCACAATCGGTCGTGCAAGAAAGATCTGCTTGTATTCCCTTCTTTGCTCCAATGCTCCGGCAAGAGCCAAAAGCGTCTTTCCGGTTCCTGCCACACCCTGAATGGAAACCAGTTTGATCGCCGGATTCATAATGGCATGAAGCGCAAAAGTCTGTTCGGCGTTTTTCGGCTTGATATTATAAGCCAAGCGCTTATCTACCCGTTCCAGCACGTTTTCATCGGAATTGTAAAACGCCAAAACAGAATTCTTCTCGCTTTTGAGGATATAGTAAGCATTGGATTTTCGCTTGCGCGTTCCCAAAATATTCTTGGCTTCGATGTATCCCTGTTCGTAGAGCTTGTTGATCGCTTCAGGGTCTACATCGTCCATCACATACTTACCGGTATTTTCGAGCTCGGTGATGTTTTTGATTTTACCGGTCTCGTAGTCCTCCGCCAAAAGTTCCAGAGATTTTGCCTTCAATCTGAGGTTGATGTCTTTGGAGACGAGGATCACCTTTCGGTTTTTCTCATTTTCCTTCAGATAGAGTGCCGCATTCAGGATTTTGTGATCATTCTTTTCTTCCCCAAAGATGATATTGGCATTCATCTTATTTTCCGGGTTCATCAGGACTTTGAAAAAGCCCTTGGTCTTCCCGTTCAGAGGTGTCCATTCATGAATCATGTGGTCCATGGACAGTTTATCCAATAATCTGATAAACTCCCGCGCCTCAAAATTCTTGGTGTCGTTGCCTTTCTTGAACTGGTCAAGCTCCTCCAGCACCGTGATGGGAATCACCACATCGTGCTCAGCAAAGTTCATGATGGAGTTGTGTGCATATAGGATCACGGACGTGTCCAGCACAAAGATTTTCCGATCTTTATCGGACTTGGCTCTAGGCATGCGCAGGAAATTGTAGTGGTACTGATGTGAATAATTTATAAAAATATCCTCATCAAAAACGAAGAACTGCCAAGAAATTATGGTTAAGAATTGTCAATCTCGGGTAGGGGATTGAGTATCAAAATGATAAAAATTGATAAATCTAAATTGAGGCTTTTTTTAAAGTTTACATTCTCCTAAGCCAAAGGGTAGGAAGACCGGAGACCGCAGACTAAAGAACTACATGAGGTCTTCCGTCTACGATCTCGCCTCCCATTTCCAATCTCTTAATCCAACAGCGCCCGGATATCCTCATTGTCCAGACTCTTCATAAAGCTTTCTTCGTTGCTGATGAGCTCTCCGGCCAGTGCAAGTTTACGGTCCTGCAGGGCCATGATTTTTTCCTCGACCGAGCCTCTGGTGATGAATTTGTAAATGATGACCTTGTTTTCCTGCCCAATGCGGTGTGCACGGTCAATTGCCTGGGCTTCAACGGCCGGGTTCCACCAAGGATCGAGAAGAAATACATACTCGGCTTTGGTCAGGTTTAATCCTACGCCACCTGCTTTCAAGGAAATCAGGAAAACCTTGACATTCTCATCATTCTGGAATTTTTCCACCTGTTTCTGACGGTCTCTGGTTGCTCCGTCGAGATAGGCATAAGGAATATTTTGTTCATCAAGATACTGCCGGACAATGCTCAGGTGTCGGACAAACTGGCTAAACACAAGCACCTTGTGATCTTCCGAAATCGTCTCCTGAAGCATGTAGGTGATGTCTTCCAACTTTCCTGAATCGTCTTTATAGTCTTCTCTAACCAATTTTGGGTGGTTGGCGATCTGACGCAATTGGGTCAAACCCCGAAGCAAGGTGAACTGCTGGGAACCCCGTCCACCGCCTGCGAGTTCACCGATGATTTTTTCACGGTAATAGCTTTTTACTTCCTCATAGACTTTTTCCTGTTCCGGAGTCATATCGGAGTACTTCACGTTGGTGAGTTTTTCCGGAAGATCTTTCGCCACTTGGGATTTCAATCTTCGGAGGATAAACGGCTTGATCATCGCATGGAGACGACTTGCCTTTTCCTTGTCATTCTGTTTTTCGATCGGCAGTAAGTATTGTTTTTTGAAAAGATTCTGATTACCCAACAAACCCGGATTTACAAAATTCATCTGGGACCAAAGGTCCATTGTGCCATTCTCAACAGGCGTTCCTGTCAGTATCAGTCGTCGTTTGCTTTTCAGCTTATTTACCGCGGTTGCAATGTTGGAAGTCGGGTTTTTGATAGCTTGGGACTCATCCAGAATGACATAATTGAAATAGAAATCCTTCAGGATATCAATGTCCAATCTTACAATTCCATAAGAGGTCAAAACGACATCGTATCCTCTGAATTTCCAGGGATCTTTGAGACGCTGAGTACCGGAGTAAACCAGAACCTTCAGTTCAGGAGTGAATTTTTTAGCTTCCAATTCCCAGTTATAAATCAAAGAAGTCGGCATCACCAGCAGGGAAGTAAAGCCCGGATTTTCTTCTCTTTCATGTGCCAATAGTGCCAAAGCCTGCACAGTCTTTCCCAAACCCATGTCATCGGCAAGGCAACCTCCAAATTGGTATTCGTTCAAGAATCTCAGCCAGTTGTATCCTGCATGCTGGTAAGGGCGGAGAGTTCCCTCAAAGCTCTGTGGCAAATCATATTCATCTATTGCATCAAAATTTCTCAGTCGCTCCAGTTTGAGACTGAGGTTGAGACGGATCAATTCACCGTTTTGAAGTTCTCGGGCGAACGCCAGGTGATGCTTTCGCAAGACTAATTCTTCGGAAGAGCGCTCTTCGATGAAATTGAAAAGCTCTGAATAGTTGACAAACCAAGAAGCTGGAATTACTGCGATTTCACCATTTGGAAGTTCAAATTCAGTTTTCCCCTGAATGATCAATTTTCGGATTTTGGCAAAAGGAACCAAATACACCCCAAATTTGATCTGAGCCTTGACATCAAACCAGTCGATGTTTTCATTGACTTCAATGGTGATCTGTGCTTTTCCGATATGGAAAGTCTTACCACTCAGGCTGCCACGTTGAACAATTTTGATTTTATTTTCGTCCAGGTAGTCTTCGTTGTTTCCAAGCCATTCGAATGCTTTGGTTTTGGATAGGGCGAATTTCCCATGGGTGAAAACCATCTGTTTTTTCTTTAGAATGGTTTCATATTTTTTTTCAACCAAAGGAGTCCTGACTGTTTTGTAGAAAGTAAAATTTCCGTCCTTTTCTTCAAATCTGCAGGAATTTCCGCTGTTCTCCCCGTCAGCTGACAAAATGCCAAAATCAAAATCCCCGTATTTGTACCTGAGTTCGAAAACGATAATGTCCTCATTTACATTTTCAATTTCTCCTCCGAAAAGATCTTCTTTGGATCCGCCGGGTAGCTCACTGAATGCCAGCAAAATCTCCGGAGTACCCTGTTCGGTATGGATCTCAAAGCCTTTGGCTTCCACCTCAAACTGCGTGATCAAACTGGTAACGAATTTTCGGTAATATTCCAGTTCAAATTTCCGCTCGACCATGATCCGGCTTTTGGTCAAAAAGGGCTGGAGTTTTTTGCCGTCAATTCCTTTTTCAAAATGAAAAAGCTGCTGGTTTACGATTAGCCAAGCAGGATCTTTACAGATAAGGTATCCGTCACGATGCTGCCAATCGAGCGGTTTTCCTTTGAATTTTACTCTTGGGTAATACTGCGTATTGTATTCTCCTTTTTCAAAATGGAAAATAACTGTAGCCTTTTCTGCATTGACCTGAATCTCCTTCCAGATGGGATTTCCGTCAGGTGCCATTTCAAAAAGCCGTTTTCCGATTAATAGAGGTAGGATTTTGGCTCTTTTAATTTCCAGATTCTTTTGCAAAAGCTCCTGGATGGTCTTGTCCCCGGTTTTGGGATCAAATATTTTTAATAAAAAATCTTTGGGACGTAGGTTCCCTTTTTTCATATAGGGTTTTACGACCACATCAGGCTGCATGGAATCCATCAGCTTAATCAGTTCATAATCTGCCGAATTCAGCCCAGAATCAAACTCTTTGGCATTGGCAGAACTTATATTCTGACTTGCCAATGAAAGCCTGCCTTTTTCATCTAGTTGAATTACAAATGATTCAAAAAGGAGCCCCAATGATTCATGGCTGAAAATGGAATATACAATTTGAAAAGGCTGATCGGAATTAACTATCATGATTAGTTATATACTTTATATAGCTTAAGAATATATTTTCCGGAGCTATATATTAAAAGGTTAGGGTTGGGACATGGATATATAAGTTGAAAATTACTCAAAATGGGTTTTGCTTTTGAAAAAAGGAGGAATTTTTTGAAAAAAAAGACAAAAAAATGCCCGGGTTTTTAAAATCCGGGCATGGAGTATAATTATTTCGGAATTTCAGGAGATGGATTCTGTTTCCTGAGTTGTGATTTCTTCTTTTTTCTCAGGGAAGAAGCGATTTTGGAAAATCAAAATAATCGCCACGCCAATAAATATGGAGGCATCAGCCACATTGAAAATCGGCCAAAGTGCAGTGTAATTTCCACCCAACAGCGGTACCCAATCAGGCACATAGCCTTCCCAAATGTCAAAATAAAACATATCAACGACTTGTCCATGAAACCAGGGAGTCGGTGCATTGTAGGGCGCATTGTCCAACAATACTCCATAGAAAACCGAGTCGACCAAATTGCCTATGGCTCCTCCGAGAATCATTGAAATACAAAGTATGTATATCGGGTGATTTTTCTTTTCTATGATAGTGGTAAGGTAATACCCAATCCCAACCATAGCCACCAAACGGAAGGAAGTCAGAATCATCTTTCCATATTCTGAGCCCAATTCCATCCCGAATGCCATACCCGGATTGGTAGTATAGTGCAATTTAAACCAGTCACCGAAAATCAAGAGTTGACCTGGTGTGCCAAAATCCATCTGAAAATGAACCAGCATTTTCACTGCCTGGTCTATGGCAATCACCAAAAAGGCAATCCCGAAATATTTAATGTAATTATTCATTTTAAGCTTTTTCTACTTTCACTGCCAGTTCAAAGTCGTCCATATCCAGTATCGTTCCCTCCGAAACGGCACTCAGACTCAATGTCAAAGCCTGAGTTTCGGACTGAATATACTCGCCAAAGGACGAAACGGCAGCGTTTGCCAGTTCATTATCTTCGGACACAATGATCCTGATTTTATCCTGGACTTCCAATCCCATGTCTTTTCTGAGATTCTGGATACGGTTGACCAAGTCTCGCGCTACGCCTTCCTGCTTCAATTCATCAGTCAAGGTCACATCCAAAGCTACTGTCACTCCCTGATCTGATGCCACTGACCAGCCGGGAATATCCTGAGAGGTGATTAATACTTCTTCCAAAAGCAGCTCAAGAGTTTCGCCTTCGACCTGAACTGGGATTTTTCCGTCACGCTCAATCTGGGCAATTTCATCCTGTGTCCAGGAATTAATGGCTGCTACGACAAAGCGCATTTTTGGCCCCAGTTTTTTACCCAAAATCGGAAGGTTAGGTTTCACGTTTTTCACCAAAATCCCCGAAGCATCGTCCAAGTATTCGATTGCCTTGATATTGACTTCCGATTTGATCAGCTCTTCGACATGTTCGATCTGGGCTTTGGTTTTAGCAGAAAGCACCGGAATCAGGATTCGTTGAAGCGGCTGGCGAACTTTCAGTTTTTCTTTCTTTCTCAGCGAGTGAACCAAAGAAGAAATATTCTGAGCCAGATCCATGCTTTCTTCCAAGTCAGTATTGATCAGAGAAGCATCCGCAGAGACCCAATCGGTCAAGTGGACGGACTCTTTTCCATTCTCGGAGGCTTCATTCAGGTTTTTGTACATCCAGTCAGAATAGAAAGGAGCAAATGAAGACATCAACTGGGTCAAGGTCAGCAAAGACTCGTACAAAGTCTCATATGCTGCCTGCTTATCCGAATTCATTTCACCTCTCCAGAATCGTTTTCTGGCAAGACGGACGTACCAATTGGACAACTGATCCACAGTGAAGTTCATGATGGCCCGAGTTGCTTTGGTCGCATCGTAATTATCCATCGCCTCCTCCACTTCTGCGATTAAAGACTGAAGCTTGGAGATGATCCACTGATCAAGTTCGGCACGATCACTCACTGGCACAGCCTTAGATTTGTCATAGACAAAAGCATCCAGATTGGCGTATAGCGCAAAGAAATTATAGGTATTCTGAAGAGTGCCAAAAAAGCGTCGTTGCACCTCAGTTACGCCGTCCAGATTGAATTTCAGGTTGTCCCAGGGGTTGGCGTTGCTGAGCATGTACCAGCGCAAGGCATCCGGTCCGTATTCTTTCAGGGTTTTGAACGGATCAACAGCATTGCCCAATCGCTTGGACATTTTGTTGCCATTTTTGTCGAGTACCAAACCGTTGGCAATCACATTTTTGAACGCAACACTGTCAAACAGCATCACAGCAATCGCATGAAGGGTAAAGAACCATCCTCTCGTTTGATCCACTCCTTCGGCGATGTAGTCGGCAGGATAATTGGCTTTGAAGATTTCCTCATTTTCAAAAGGGAAGTGCCACTGTGCATAGGGCATCGCTCCAGAGTCAAACCAAACGTCAATAAGGTCCGGCTCTCGGAACATCTTTTCGCCTTTGTCAGAAACCAAGATCACATCATCCACAAAAGGTCTGTGGAGATCAAGCTCTTTGCCTTCATAGGGTGATTTAGCCATAAAACCAGCGGCCACCGACTTTTCGATTTCAGTATTCATTTCAGCAATGGAGCCGATGCACTTTTCTTCGGTTCCATCGCTGGTTCTCCAGATCGGCAATGGCGTGCCCCAGAATCTGGAGCGGCTGAGATTCCAATCCACCAGATTTTCCAGCCAATTGCCAAAGCGGCCCGTTCCGGTAGCCTCAGGCTTCCAATTAATAGTCTTATTCAGTTCGACCATCCGGTCTTTGAAAGCGGTAGTTTTGATAAACCAGCTTTCTAATGGATAATAAAGGACCGGCTTGTCAGTTCTCCAGCAATGCGGATAAGTGTGTTCGTATTTTTCGACTTTGAAAGCCTTGTTTTCATTTTTCAGAATGATGGAGATAATCACGTCGGTATTTTTGTAATCCGCCGCCGTCTCATCATCCTCGGTGTAGTTTTTTACATAAAAATCATTCACGCCGTACGTTTTGTGCGCGGTGATTCCATGTTCTTTCATTTTGGCTGCAAGGTATTCACCTATTATCGGAAGGAATTTTCCCTGTTTGTCAACCACCGGAATGTCATTGCCGAGATCATCTTTGACAAAAACTCCCGGAACATTATTCTGTACCAAGGTTCTAAAGTCATCCGCACCGAATGCCTTGGCCAAGTGCACGATACCCGTACCGTCCTCAGTAGTGACGTAATCACCTGCAACAACAGTGAAAGCCGGATTTGGAAGTTCCAAACCTGCTATCGGGAACAGTTGCTCGTATTCCCAACCCAGCATGGTTTTCCCTTTGAATTCCTCAACAACTTCATAAGGAATTAACTTATCTCCGGGCTTGTAATCTTCCAGCTTCAGTTCAGCAGCCTTTGGATTAAGTAAGGAGGACATTCTGGCTTTGGCCAAAATCACTGTAACCGGAGCATAGGTGTAGGGATTGAAAGTCTTGACTTTCACATAGTCCAGATTTTCTCCGATGGCCAGGGCCGAGTTGGAAGGCAAGGTCCATGGCGTAGTTGTCCAAGCCAGGATGTAGGTATTTTCTTCACCTTTCAGCTTAAACTGAGCCGTGATGGAAGTGTCCTTGACATCCTTGTATGTTCCTGGCTGATTCAGTTCGTGAGAACTCAAGCCAGTACCCGCCGCCGGAGAATAGGGCTGTATGGTGTAGCCTTTGTACAGCAATCCTTTGTCGTAAAGTTTGCGAAGCAAAGCCCATAGACTCTCGATATATTTGGAATCAAAGGTGATGTAAGGATCATCCAAATCGACCCAATAGCCGATTTTCTCGGTCAGGTCGTCCCACTCGTTTTTGAAGCGCATGACCGTCTCCCGGCACTTGCGGTTGTACTCTTCGACAGAGATTTTTTTACCAATATCTTCCTTTGTGATACCGAGTTCCTTTTCTACCTGAAGCTCTACAGGCAGACCATGGGTATCCCAGCCGCCCTTGCGTTTTACCTGAAATCCTTTGAGAGTTTTGTATCGGCAGAAAATATCCTTTAGCGTACGGGCCATCACGTGGTGAATACCCGGAGTACCGTTTGCCGAAGGCGGGCCTTCAAAAAAGGTGAAGGTTTCAGCACCATCGCGGTTGGCTACGGACTTTTCGAAAATCTGATTTTCTTTCCAATACTGAAGGACTGACTCTCCGATGTGCGGATAGTCAACCTGCTTAAATTCCTGATACGTTTTCACAATTTCCTTTCTAAAGGGCGAGTAGGTGAAGATTTGGGTTGGTTAGTTTACCATCCCTCTCAAAACAAGGCACAAAGATAGTAGAAAAGGGCTTTTGGGGGAAAGAAATTCAAAATACCAAAACTCACAGAGAAATATCTGGAAGAGATTGGTGCACCTTTGAAGTTAATTTTGACGAATACAGGGAGGGAAATTTAAGATACAGGACAAATTTCGCTCCTTCAAATGTGGAATCAATGGATTTATGATTCGGTAAATTTTAAAAATCAGGAAGGGAAAAATGAATGGTAACTGCATGTTTCTTCTGAGTTATTGAAAAGCTAATATGAAGTTAAAAATCAGAACATTAAGTGCTGATTTTTTAATGAAATCGTAACCAGCATTACGCTTTGACAAATATGGGTTAGGGTATCTTCGGATTCATTTTGTTTTATCCCAAACCCCAAATAGTAATGAGAAAAATTTATTTAATAGGAGCCTCCTTGCTCCTTTTGGCAGGGTGTACTGAGCGGGTTGGAAAGCCTGGCCCTGTGACCACTTCGTTTTCTGAGATTTCCAGTATCAAAATTGGAGGTGAAACCGCGGCTGAAATCACTGCTTTTGATGCGGCCACCAACAAACTTTTTGTAGTAAATAATGATGGAACATCGAGAGTCGATGTAATCGATTTTTCCGATCCAATGAATTTAATGCAACTCACGCCTGTAGATATCTCAACCTATGGTGGGGGGGTGAATTCTGTCGCAGTAAAAAACGGAAAACTTGCTGTTGCTGTGGAAGGATTTGAAAAAACTGATCCGGGTGTAGTTTTGGTTTATGTCACTTCCAATTTAATCGCCCCGGAGGCAATAGTTCCTGTAGGTGCACTTCCTGACATGGTTACTTTCAGTCCTGATGGTAATCTGATTGTGACTGCCAATGAAGGCGAACCAAACGCCGATTACTCGATCGATCCCGAAGGGTCAATTTCTATCATAGAGGTTAACAATAATTATCAGGTGACAACCCTTGGTTTTGGATCCTTTGCCGGCCAATACCCGACCTTGAAAGCCAACGGTTTTCGGATCTTTGGACCTGGAGCATCTTTTGCTCAGGATATCGAGCCGGAATATGTCGCTATTGATGAATCATCATCCTTTGCTTGGGTGACCCTTCAAGAAAACAACGGGATGGCAAGAGTGGATCTGAAGCGAAAGAATATAACTGATATTTTTCCATT
>DATIAI010000637.1:0-2031 GCA_035458065.1 Algoriphagus sp.
GCTGGCTCCAGGCAAAGTGGTGGGAAATGCTGGTGCCTACCAATATGCATTGGAATGGACAGATTATTATTCTCCTAAAGCTGCTTATCAATTGTTGAAATCCGGGTTTTTGGTACGTGTGGCCAATACGGAATTTTCTACACCCGAGGGCAAAACTTTCGGCCGTGGGACAATCCTGATAGACAAAGGAAACAGCGGACTGGACAATCAGGCCTTTTTTGCGAAGCTCCAGGAAATCGCCCAGTTTGCCCATGTCGATATCCATGCGATTAGCACGGGGTATACCGGAGGGGCAAATATGGGATCGACTTTCATGGTTCCATTGAAAACTCCACAAATTGCGCTTTTGGTGGATGGTGGAGTGGACAGCGGTGAAGCCGGCGAAATCTGGCACTTGCTCGATCAACGGATGCAAATGCCAGTGACTCTCTTACCTGTAGGCTCAGTGAATATGGCAAATCTGGATCGGTACAATGTAATTCTGATGGCAGACGGAAACTACAATTCCCTTGGAAAATCGGGGGCAGAAAAGCTGAAAGAATGGACTTCCAAAGGTGGATCTTTGGTAGCGAAAGGCGGAGCAATTCGTTGGTTGGCGCAAAATGAGATTGGAAATTTCACCTTCCGAACTGTTGACAATGCTGAAAAAGGCGTACAAAAAAGTTATGCAAACTTTGAAAATGCGACTGGAGCAAAAGGAACTTTTGGGGCCATCTTCAAAGCCAATCTGGATATCACCCATCCAATCGGATATGGTTATTCTGAAAAGGAAATTTATACGTTCAGGAATGATAACTTCTTCATGGAAGTATCCCCAAATCCCTACGCCAATCCATTGGTTTACACAGAAAATCCCCTGGCCTCAGGTTACCTTCACCCGAGCAACCTTGCAGGAATTCAAAACGGAAGCGTAATCAGGATATCAGGAGTAGGTCAGGGAAGAATCATCGGCTTTGCAGACAATCCAAACTTCCGCGCCTTCTGGTTTGGCACCAACAAACTCTTCATGAATTCAATATTCTTCGGTCAGGTAATTGATGGAGGAACAGCCCGATAAATCCTATAAATCCCGGTTACTCCACCGGGATTTCTTTTTTTCCGCTCAAAGAATTTTTGCACCCATTTTCCTTCTTTCTCAGTTAAATCGCTCATGAAGAAATCGCTACTCTTACTTTCTGGTTGTGTTTTAGTTTTTAGCCTGAATTCAGGATTTTCCACTGCTCAGGAAATGAGCTTTGAGAATTACAATCCACCTTCCACTCTCAAAGTCCCCGAAAACCCAAAAACGCGGGCAAAGTTTCCTTTCATCGATATCCACAGCCATCAAGGCGGGATCAATGAAGCCAAAATCGATCAGCTCACCAGTGAGATGGATGAGTTAAACATGGCAATCATGATCAACCTCAGTGGGCGTGGGTTCGGACAAGGCAACAGCAATGCACAACAGGAATACATCAAAGGCATGATGAACGAGTTCAAAACTCATGCTCCAGGCCGGTTTATGGTATTTACCAATTTGAATTTCAACGGGTTTGGGACTGCGGAATGGACAGCCTTGGCTGTGAAAGAATTCGAAGAAGATGTAAAAGCTGGCGCTGTAGGATTGAAAATCTACAAAAGTCTGGGTTTAAATTCCAAAGACAACAATGGCAATCGAATCCCGGTGAATCATCCTGATCTGGATCCCATTTGGGAGAAAGCCGGTGAATTGGGCATTCCTGTCCTGATCCACTCCGCTGATCCTGCCCAATTCTGGCAACCCATGGACTCTACCAACGAGCGCTGGCTGGAACTAAAACTAAATCCCAATCGAAAAAGATCGGACACCAATCCTGCTCCATTCGAACAGATCATGGTTGAGCAGCATAATGTATTTGCCAAGCATCCCAAAACAACCTTTATCAATGCACATATGGGCTGGATGGCCAATGACCTGGATGCCGCCGGAGCTCACCTGGATAAATACCCAAATGTCAATTATGAAATCGGCGCCATCATTGCCGAATTGGGAAGACAGCCCAAAAGAGCCAA
>DATIAI010000638.1:0-10938 GCA_035458065.1 Algoriphagus sp.
TGATCAAAGTGTCCGCAGCAAAGGACATGTTTTCCAAAACATTCTTCGGCTCTTCAACCTGTGAAATTTCTTGTGAGTCAGGTTTTCCGGCGCATGCCGAGAAAAATGCGAAGGATAAAATCAAAAGTAGGTTTTTCATAGGCTATCAAAATTTAAACTCCATCACCGCAAAGCCCAATTCATCCTCTACGTTGACATAGGACCATAGCTTGCCGTCTTTGAAGAAGGCCGAACGCGGCATTTCTTTTAGATTTTCCATTCGGGTCTCTCCCAGGACCTTAAAATCTTTGTCATACGCAAAAAGATAGAGTTCATAAGATTTTGGATCAGTTGGGTTCTCTCCATGGAAGGTTTTCAATCCAAACCTGAAATGCATCTGTCGCTGATCATCCCAGAGGACTTCCTGATAGTTGAGGTGTTCATCTAAGATTCGCCGGTTTTCGATGACATCAGCCTCACTCGTTGGATTTTTGTTGAGAGGCACATTCATGACATTGGGTACCGTTTGATGCTGGATATCGACAAATTCCAGACGCTCTGTTGGGATATCGAAGGTATAAAGCCCGCTCATCGTGCTGGCCGACAGAATCAATTGGGATGGATTACGGCTGGTGAACCTCATTTGTCCATAGTAATACATGGTAGTGGAGGATCCGGACTTGGTTTTGAATATTCCGCTGAAATCATCGACGATTTTCATTTTGGGAATCGGTAATGATTTGCCTGTTTGGGTTTCGGGATCCAAAACAATCAGAACATATTCTCCGGCACTTTCAAAATGCGGTTGAGCATAGAGCTTCCCTGTTCCAAAATCATACTCAGAACCGCTGAAAATAGCTTGGTGATTTTTAGCCAAGTCTGGTTTGATTCCTTCCGGTACGAATTGCAATTCCTTGATCTTTTTACCGGATTTGTCAAAAAGTCCTGCTACCTCATAGCTACTTATGAAAATCTGCTCCTCCGGCCCCAGTGCAACCGAACCAAGATAAGTCCCCACTCCATCCGGGCCTTCTGCTTCGAACTCCGCCTTTTGAAGAACCTTCAACCCATTCAAATCCACCTCAACCATCACCAGTGGATTTCTTTGAAAAAAATATAACCGACTTTTATCCTCGGATACCATCATTGAGCCCAAACTGTATCCAAGCACCAGAAAATCATCCCCTGAGTTCACCACGACAGTGTCTACGGAAAAAGTCAAATTTTCCAGAAGATTGCCAGATTCGGATTCTTCAGTCGAATTCCCTTCGCAGGAAAAAATCAGTGGAGCTAAAAAAATCAGGATCAGCTTCTTCATAGAAAATAATTTTACTACGAATAAAACCAATCTAAACTAAGATCAAAGAAACAAAAAAGTTTTTTTACACATTTTAACCGTTTACAGCCTTGATGATCAGATCAAAAACAGATGTGGGTTGTATTTTTTCGGAAGAATTGATGGACGAATCAGACACAAAAAGCGGTTTGTCCAAGTCAGATTCAGGAATTCGGCCATGTGCACCCTTGATCAAAGTGGCATCAAGAGGAATCACATCCATGAGGTAGCGGAATCCAAGCTTTTTCTTTAGGACTTTCGAGCCAACTGTCACCAGCGGAAATTTGATTTTTGGATCCAAAACCAACTCTACCGGATCGTACCCGGGCTTCCGGTGAATATCCACGCAGCGCGCATAGTCTGGCGCTTTGGCATCGTCCAACCAGAAATAATAGGTAAACCAGGAATCTGCATCGGCGATCACCACCAAATCCCCTGAACGCTCGTGATCAATATGGTAATCCTTTTTGCCTGCTTTATCCAGAACTTTCTCTACACCGGGAGTCCTTTCAAGCAGGGTTTTTACTTCGGTGAGTTTGGAAAGATCATTGACATGAACATGGGCAACCTGATGATCTGCTACCGCAAAAACTACAGAAGTTCCCGCATCAAGTGTCTCTTTGCCCAATTCATCTTTCACCTGAATCCAGCCTTTTTCCCGGAACATCCGATTGAGGTGAACAGGTTTGCTTACCGAGGTAATGGCATATTCAGAAAGCAGCAAAACCTGAGTTCCTTGCTTTTCGAAATAGGTGATGAGATCTTTGGCCAAGTCATCTACTTCGCGGAGATCCTTACCGATTTTATCAAAATCTATCCCATACTTCTGAAGCCCATAATCCAGATGCGGGATGTAAATCAGATTCAATGTCGGATTATGCCACTGGTCTACTTTTTTGGCTGCCTCGGCGATCCATCTGCTGGATTCGATTGTAGTTTTCGGTCCCCAAAAAGAAAAGAGCGGAAACTGACCCAATTCCTTTTGAAGGCGCTCCCTCAGGTCCATAGGCTGGGAGTGGCAGTCCGGCATTTTCCGCCCATCCTGAAGATACAGAGGTCTCGGAGTCACGGCAAAATCCACGCTGGAGTACATATTGTACCACCAAAACATATTGGCAACGGTGAAATCTGGATTTTCCTTTTTAAGCACTTCCCATACTTTCTCTGCCTGGACCAGTTTGTTGGATTGCCTCCAAAACTTGATCTCGCATTCGTCCTGGAAATACCAGCCGTTTCCTACGATTCCATTCTCTGAAGGCCATTTTCCAGTCAAATAAACTGACTGTGCCGAACAAGTCACAGCTGGAAGGACTGGCTCAACGACAGCTCTTTGCTTGGAAGCAATCCAGTTTTTCAAAAATGGTGTATACTCTCCAATCACTCGGGGAGAAAGGGCAACTATATCAAGGACGACTGTTTTCTTCATAGCAGTAATTATTTGGCTAAGCCAAATCCAAAGGCAATTTTATTTTCGATTTTTGATTTACGAATTACGAGCTGAAACCGAACTTCAATCCTGATTTTCAGAAAGTGGTGGTCTTGATTAAAAGGATAAAATACCTCAGCCCGTCGTAAATCGTAAATCTGAATTCGTCAATTCTTCGGTCTTCCTTCTCCAATCTCCCAGCCTCTACTCCATCTCCCCAATCACCCAAGCCAATTCACGGGCAATAGATTCTCCCAGGCTCAATCGGGTATCTTCGGGCAAAACCTCCCAAGTATAGGTTTCCACTTCCAGATGTTGGGTGATTTCCGGATTGGATAAAATTTCCTTGAGTACAATTGAAATATTCTCCTGTGTTGAAGAAAAAGAGCCATAATTCTCCAAAAACACTGGAACATGGAAATGAATCCTCCATTCCAGCTCCTTGGTCTTGGGAAGAACATCCAATGCCTGTGGCAGATCTGGATAGGATTTTAGATTACCATTGCCGCTTCTAGCAACCACCTGATGCAGGTAAGTAGATTCGACAAAGGACTGCAATTTTTTACCGAGGCTAAATTTGCCATTTGGGGTTTCTGGAATCATTACCTTAAGCGCAGCTGAGATCTGGATTTTCCCAATCCTAATACCTGCGGATTCCAACTTTGCAAAAGTAACTGCCGGTTCTTCATAGACAATTGCAAAATGGCAGACGTCATAGCACACCTGAATATGAGTTTTTATCAGTTCTTCTGCCTCATCCTCAGAAATTCCCAATTTTTGCGAAAGCCAGGGTTTCCCTTTTGGAAGCAGCCAATTGGAAAACAACCAGACCATTTCATCGGAATTTTCCAAAATTCCATCCGGCTCTGGCTCGATATCGAGATGTAACAGCTTACCGGTTTTCCGATGGATTTTTACTAACTCTTCGACCACTTCCAGAAGATGGTAAGTCGCTTTTTCCATGCAGGCATCCATTTCCTCGTCTGAAGTAAACCAATGTCTATATGAAATCGGAGAAGTGGATATCCCACCTTGCATTCCCGGAGGCAAGAGTTGGGATAATATCTTAAAGGACCGGATGGTAAAATCTTTCCGCTCAGGGGTCGTCCAATCGGGAAAATGGACTTTTTCCTTTACTATCTGCCTGTGAAAATCCCCGTAAGGAAAACAGTTGAGTGTAAAAACGTAAGCGTTGACTTTGCGAAGCCAAACCTGAAATTCCTTGAGCTTCTCAGGTTTTTCCAAAGCGAGAGAGGCTTCGTTGGAAAGCCTGAGACCGATTCCAAAGGGTCCTTCGGCTTTCAATCGCTGCCGCACTTCGGGGATATAAATCTTGAGATTCTGAAAAGTAGCATCCCAGCTTTCACCGGGATGTATGTTGCTGCAGTAGCTAAGATGAAAGCCCTTGATATCCATGAGTTGAAATTAAAAAAATCAGGAAGTAATCAAGTCGGATTTTTCCTGAAAAGATTGAAGCAAATCTACTGATCGGTGGATTAATTCCTCATCCATTTCGTGGACTTCGATTCCTTTTCCGAGTTTTTCAAGAAGCATGATGGTCAATTGTCCTCCCAAGTGCTCCTGGAATTCTTTTAGTCCCTGAATCAGGGTTTCGCCTTGAAGCTCCGGAGCAAAGAGCTCAAAGCCCAGCGTTTTCATCAAGCGGATGATTCGGTTTAGATCTTCCTCTGAAATTCTCCCCTGTAAATAGGAATAGGTAGAATCCAAGGCAATACCAATAGCAACTGCTTCTCCATGGCGGACGCGGAAATCGCTCAGTTTTTCCAGTTTGTGTGCAGCCCAATGTCCAAAATCCAAAGGTCGTGAGGAACCAAACTCAAAAGGATCTTTGCCGGAAATATGATCCATGTGCATTTTCGCACTTCGGATAATGTGCTCCTTCATGGGGGCCATTTGGCGCTTGGCTAGGCCCTCTGCATTTGCTTCCAGCCATTCAAAAAAGCTCAAATCCTTGATTAAGGCTACTTTGATCGCTTCGGAAATTCCTGCTCTCCAGTCCCGGTCATCCAGGGTTTTCAGGAAATTGAAATCATTCAAAACCGCATTCGGAGGTGTAAATGTGCCGAGGAAGTTTTTTTTGCCAAAGGCGTTTATACTGTTTTTCACTCCTACTGCAGAATCATTTTGGGAAAGCACGGTGGTTGGTATCCGAACCAGACGAATTCCCCGATGGGAAATGGCTGCCGCAAAACCCACCATATCCAAAACAGCCCCACCACCGATCACTGCGATATAGGAGTGTCTGTCAATTCCAAACAAATGGGTGGCCTCGACAATTTTTTGATACAACTGCTCGTCATTTTTGCAGGCCTCACCCCCGATTACGATTATAGGTTCTGCAGCGAGAGTGAATACCTCCTGATATTTTGTAGAGTAGGATTTTATATGGTTGATCAAGTCAGCGTGTGTATCAGACACACCGCTGTCGATCACAAAAAGCACCTTGGGTACCCGTTCTCCCCTGAGGACATCGGCCAAAATGGTGTTGTTGAGATCAAAAAGATCCTCCGTGAAACACACCGGATATCGGAAAGGAACTGAAAAGGTCTGTTCGAGAATCGTATTCATTGGTATCAGCAATAGGTTTTTCGGGCATTTACCGCCTTTAAGACAAATTCAGCGGAGGTTTAGTTTAATTTCCGCTCAGGTTACGGCAAATTTTTTGGCTAACCAAAGGGAAACAGGAAGAAGCAACAAAACGATGATTCCAATGGGCCAACCTGAAAATGCAGCAGCAATGGAAGCATTGACAATAATGAGTGATATGACAGCCGCTTTGACTGATTTTCCGATGAATTTGGGTTCTTGAGTTTGGAAGGCTTTCACCAATGGTGGGAAAATCATATAGGCGAGCAAGGCCAAAAAAGGCAAAACTTGAAGGTATCCAGGGCTTTTCAAATAAGCCATTACAAAGATGAACAGGAAAATAGACCCGTACATTATGCCCCCGTAATACAGTGCCTTTCTGTTTTTGCCATATACTTCACCACGGCTGATCATGGTAATTGCCGAAACATAAATCAACGGAATAAAGGCGATAGGCCAGATTTTTTCCAATACTTCCGGTGCAACACTGATTCCCAAAAGCAGATTACCGGAACGGCAAAGACCCATATTGATGGGACCAAGGATCCGCTGATGCTTTCCCCAATAATCATATCCGACTGCCAAGACCGCAACTGTCAAAGCAATCCCAGCAGACAGCCAATTTACCTGCGCTGCGGCGACGACTCCCAACACCAAAAGCGCGGTAGACATGATTGTCGCTTTGGATTTTGATGCCCTTCCGCTTGGAATCGGCCGTTCAGGCCTTTCAATTGCATCCAACTCGGCATCTGCTATGTCATTGAATGCCACTCCGCCAGCATACAATCCGATTGTACTCAATGAAAGCCAAAGCAAGTTCAGCCAAAAATCTCCCTCACCGTAAACATAATCCGTCGCCATGTAATCCCAAGCCCCGGCAACAGCAAAACCTGCCCAGATATCTGCAATCGCGGTGATTACATTAGCAGGACGGGTAAGTTGGAGATAAGGGAATATCCGGTTTTTGGCCATGAACTTAATTCTCAACACGGTCGGCAGGACCTTCCACTCTTGGAACCTGTCCTCCACGCAACACGGAGTTTCCTCCCAATTTTTTGGTTTGATCGATTGGCGGAGCATTTAGCCAATCGGTTTCGTCCATCTGACCACTGAGTGAAAACGCCGTCAGGGCATTTCTATAAGTGACCATTTGGACATGCTCTTCAGGAATGCCCATTTTTCGCATCAAGTTGGCGGTTTTGGGAACAGCCAAAGGATCAGAAATCCCCCAATCAGCGGCGGAATTTACGATGATTCGTTCAGGACCGTATTGCTTCACGATTTCAACCATTCGTTCCGACCCCATTTTGGTATGCGGATAAATGGTAAAACCTGCCCAATAGCCTCTATCCAAAACCTCTTTTACCGTTTCTTCATTGTTGTGATCCACGATGATCCATCCTGGGTCCATGCCATGCTCCTCAGCAACATCCATCGACCTGGTCGTGCCTTTCCTTTTGTCCCGATGCGGAGTGTGGATAAGTACTGGTAGATTTACTTCTTTGGCAAGCTCCAATTGAAGTCTGTAAAACCGATCTTCAGCCTCAGTTTGGTCATCGTAGCCGATTTCTCCGATCGCCACTACCCCTTCTTTTCCTGCAAAAAGCGGCAAAAGCTCCATGACTTGCTCGGCCAAAGGCACATTATTGGCCTCCTTGGAGTTCAAACCCATGGTGCAGTAATGAACGATCCCAAACTGGCTGGCACGGAAACGCTCCCAACCCACCAAGGTGCTGAAGTAATCTTTGAAAGAACCAACTTCAGTCCGGGGTTGACCCAGCCAAAATGCCGGTTCAATGGTTGCCACGATTCCGGCTTTTCGCATCGCCTCATAATCGTCCGTGGTTCGGGAAACCAAGTGAATATGAGGATCTATGTACATTTCCATCATTTCTGAATTTTCAATTTTCAAATTTAAGAGAATTAAAGATAAGACTACTTCACCCGGAAAAGGGGATAGTAGCTACTTCAGGCCTTTTTCTCCTGGAAGTCAGCTCCGATTTTTTCCCAGGTAATCTCTGAATATTCGATTGCCATAACTTCCTCACAGCGTGACTTAAGGAGCTGTTTTGCTACCTCAGATTTGCATTGATACAAAGCCAATAACCCTGCTTCCACTGCCATCTGGTCTTCAGATTCGACAACTCTTTTCAGGTCCCCCAGAAATTTTTCATTGATAAATGGTACTACCAAGCGCCAAAGTTCCGGCATCACTGATCGGCCGGCAGCCCATCTTTCGTGGGCAAAATCCGATGCAATATCCGCCAAAGCCAGATTTCTGCGCTCATCCAGTTTTTGGATCCGGTATAGCGGACGCTGCATAAATATGGACTTCAATACCAATTGATTCCAGTTGGCTTCCGGAAAATATTTGGCCGGATAGGGATTATTTAACGCAATAGCATCAAAAATCAAGGTCATGTTGGTGCGACAACCATCAATTGCACGGGAAAGTAAATCCTCCTGAAATGGCATAAAAGGCAATGCAGCGTATAATGCCTGCTGTTCGTACATGTCTCCGGTTTCAAAAAGTTGGTTGATTGCTGCAAACCACTTTTCTTTTTCCCGGGGAAAACTTAGCATCAGGATAGTACGAGCAGTTTGAAGACTATTCCAATAGGCTGGCTCAAAGCCAGAAACCAAGGCATCCGACTGTGACTTTTCTGAATCGGTGACGTTTAAATGATCTTTTTTGAAAAACCTGGAAGCCTGAGAAAATGCCAGGAAAAACTGGGCAGGAATTCCTGCCGCCCGGATTTTTTCGGTTTGGGTTTTCAACCATTCCATTGACTTGGGCTCGGCACCCTTTTGGAGCAAGCTGGTCAAGAAATCTATCAGGTTTATTTGGGAATCCATGGGAATGGGAGCAATTGGGATTTAGACCTAAAGTAAGTCCAAAAGGTTAACATTTGCCAAAGACATTGTAGGCAATCGGTTCAAAAAACCCTAATTGTTGACAAAAATCAGTGCTGTGGTGTGCTGGTTTTTTTTGGCGATGCAGGATGCCGGAATCCTGTTGCTGAAAGATAGCATCAGTTTCGAAATCTAGATTTGATCATAAGCATTAGCTATGATAATTGAGATTTGAGGTACAATTGTCCATAAATTAGAATTGAAAAATCTATTGGCATTGGTTAAACCGGCCTAATTCCGATATTTTTTCATCTGAACAGAAATAATTTAACTGTCGGTTTTCATGAAAACAGAAAGGGAAAAAATGCTGGCTGGCCTGTCCTACGATACCAGAGACCCTGAACTTTTGGAATTGTACCATCGTGCCCGGGCATTGATTTTGGCCTACAATTCATGTGACAGTCGGGACATGAATCGAAAAAATGACCTGCTGTCTCAACTTTTGGGAAAAGTAGAAGCCGGAGTTTGGATCGAATCACCTTTTTACTGCGATTATGGGGTAAATATCGAAATCGGAGAAAACACCTTTGTGAATACAAATTGCATGTTTCTCGATGACAATCTGATCCGGATCGGAAAAAATGGGTTGATCGCGCCTTATGTTCAGATTTATACAGCAGTTCATCCATTGAAGGCTTCGGATCGGATTTATCAGGATGGGGAAAGCACCAGATACCGAACTTCAACTAAACCGGTATTTATCGGCGATAATGTCTGGATCGGAGGCAATTCGGTGATTTTTCCTGGAGTGACCATCGGAAATAATGTAACCGTCGGAGCCGGTTCGGTGGTGACCAAAGACATTCCGGATGATGTTTTGGCATTTGGAAATCCTTGTCAGGTTGTGAAATCACTTTGACAAAATACTTTATCTCACTTTTCATTTTTCCCCAATTCCACCAGCGGTTCGGAGATTGACCTGCTTTGAAATATTTTTAACTCCTCAACTAAACTAACATGAAATAAACAGTCAAGGTCCTTCTTTACATGGAAAGGGCCTGCAACTGTCAATTTCACATTTACTTAATTTCAGTTCCAATGAAAAAAATCTACCTCTATGGCTTAGGCCTGATGCTTTTGCTCGGCACAAAAGTCCAGGCCCAAAACCAAGTCATCGACGCCATCATCAAAGAAGCTACTGAAAACTCCAAACTGGAAGTTTTGGCCCATGAAATCATGGACGGAGTAGGTCCACGCCTGGTCGGTTCTCCACAAATGCAAAAAGCGCATGACCTCGCAGTTTCAACGTATCAATCCTGGGGAATTCCGGCCCGAAACGAAAAGTGGGGAGAATGGAGAGGTTGGGAAAGAGGGATCACTCACATTGATATGGTGGCACCTTGGACCAAATCTCTGGCAGGAACACAACTTGCCTGGAGCCCGGCTTCCCCTGCAGGTGGAGCAAAGGGTGAAGTGATTGTCCTTCCTGAATTCGCAAATGCTGAGGCTTTCCAAAACTGGCTTCCTTCTGCCAAAGGAAAGTACGTGATGATCTCCGCTCCACAGGTGACCGGCCGTCCGGATTACAACTGGCAGGAATTTGGAACACCTGAATCCATTGAAAAAATCAAGGCGGAAAAAACCAAAGTAGCCGATGCCTGGAACAAACGATTGGATGCAACCGGCCAAGACCGAAGAGCACTTCCGGTAGCTTTGGAAAACGCAGGTGCCCTTGGTATCATTACTTCCTATTGGTCAAATGGATTTGGCGCAAACAAAATTTTCTCTGCTTATACCAAAAAAGTCCCAACTGTTGATCTTTCTCTTGAAGATTATGGGCTGCTATTCAGATTGGCTGAAAGTGGCAAAAAACCTCAGATCAACCTAAATGCTCAATCCAAAGACACCGGTGCACAGCCTACATTCAACACCATAGCTGAAATCAAAGGCTCTGAAAAACCGGACGAATACGTGATGCTTTCGGCCCATTTTGACTCTTGGGATGGAGGAACCGGAGCCACAGACAACGGGACCGGAACTATCCTGATGATGGAGGTAATGCGGATTTTGAAAGCAGTCTATCCAAATCCAAAACGAACCATTTTGGTAGGTCACTGGGGCTCAGAAGAGCAGGGTTTGAACGGTTCAAGAGCATTTGTAGAAGACCATCCAGAAATGATGGGCAAAATCCAGGCGCTTTTTAACCAAGATAACGGCACCGGAAGAATAGCAAGTATTTCAGGAATGGGCTTTGTGGACAGCTACGATTACATTGGTCGCTGGCTAAACAAAGTGCCGAATGAGATCACCAAAGACCTTAAAACTGAATTTTCGGGAAATCCGGGAACGGGAGGAACGGATCACGTCTCTTTCGTAGCTGCGGGTGTTCCGGCATTTAACTTAAGCGCGCTAAATTGGTCCTACTTCAACTATACCTGGCACACCAATTTGGACACGTATGACAAGATTGTGTTTGATGATGTGAGAAACAATGCGATCCTCACCGCGATTTTGGTGTATATGGCCTGCGAAGAACCTGAAATGGTATCCAGAGAGCAGCGTATCCCAATCAACCCAAGAACCGGGGAACCTGGAGAATGGCCTGCAAAACGGTCACCCAACAGAAAAGGAGGAATGGATTGATAGCCCCCCTGAATCAAGAAAGTCCTGCTCCGGCGGGACTTTTTTTGTTTTTGAGGATTGCTGGCCCATCCTTTTTTCATTTTTTGACATGTTG
>DATIAI010000639.1:0-2815 GCA_035458065.1 Algoriphagus sp.
GCTGGTCCAACTCAGGGAATCTTTTTCTGCGTCCATACTTTGGTCACTCAACCCACCAAAACCAAAAACGGTGAAACTGCTTTTTTTCCCGGCTGGGAGAAAAATATTCAGAGACAAATCCTGAAAATCAGTCACAAAATCCCCCAAAGGCACTCCCATTTTGGACAAAATCGAAAGTGTGGAATACCGGTAATTGATCAGATAAGAGCCTTTGTAGTTTTTGGCAATCGGCCCTTCAGCTGCGATGTCAGTTCCCAAAAAGCCCGCCTGAACCGTAAATTCCCGCTTTTCGTTATTCCCTTTTCTCAAACTGAGATCAAAAACTCCCGACATAGCATTTCCATATTCCGCAGGAAATGCTCCAGTGATAAAGTCCGAGTTTGCCAACAATTGGGAACTTAGAATGGATATTCCTCCTCCGGAACTGCCCGGATTTACGAAATGGTTGGGATTGGGAATGTCGATTCCTTCCATTCTCCAAAGCAACCCATTGGGACTGTTACCACGGATCGAAATGTTATTGTTGCCATCATCTGTGCTGACGACGCCGGAAAATGATTGAGCCATCCGGCCCGGATCATTCACTGCAGCAGCAAATTTGCGGGTTTCCTCCACGGAGAAAGTCCGACCGCTTACAGTCACCATGTCGTTTACAGTGCGGTCTTTTTCTGTGGCAATCACAACCACTTCCTCCATCTGTCCAAAGTCCTCCTCCACCGCGATGGTCAAAACCACCTCCTTGCCGGAATTGACCAGGACATTGGGAAGGATGATGTCCTTGTATCCGACAAAACTGACTCTCAGTGTATGCGAACCGACGGGCACTTGAGGTATTTTAAAATCTCCCTCCAAATCAGTGGTAGTTCCCATCAAAGGATCGGTGTTGAGCAGCATCACCGTCGCTCCAGGCATTGGTGCTTTAGTGACTTGGTCTACAACTTTTCCCCTCACTGTTTGGGTCAAAGTCTGGGCATGCAGTGCATTCAGCGTGAAGCAAAAAATCACTACAAAGATTTTTGAAAAGGAATTCATAGCGTTGGTTTAGTTTTTGAGTTTTTTGACAATCAAGACAGTTGCTGGTTTCACTTTTTGACTTGGAAACCGAGAAGAGAACTTATTGAAAAGACAATCCCTTCCCTGTCCCACTCATTAAGCGATTGGTTTGATGTGTTGAGCAGAAAGGATTTTGGAATTCAGAAGGTGTCAGAAATCGACACCTTCCGATTTGCATATTTGAACTTGATAGTTGGAGAATCCGGCTTTTGGACTATCTACCCCATCTGCCTCCTCCGACAAAAAAGCCGAGGGTAAAGGCAAAGTATTCGTTGGTGGCCTTGCCAATCACATCTCCCTGGACATTTTGAAGGTTGCTTGACGGGACAAAGTTGTATTCGGCACCTATGCGGAATTTATCCAGCTCCACACCTACCCGAACCATCGGAGCCCAGGCAAAGTCGGCCTCAAGATCTCCGATTTCATCCTCGTCGATATCGGTATCCTCTATATCAATATTGCTCAGCGCGTAATATCCAAAACCAGCTCCTATGTATGGAGCGACTTTACTTTCGCCAAAGTTGAAATAGTAATTGGCAGTGCCTGACACAGATAGGTTTGCAGAAATCTCTCCATTATAATCATCAGGAACACTATAATAGGTCACGTCTTTTGCCATTCCTGTCACACCCATTCTCATACCGAGGGCAAGGTTGTCCAAGACCAAAACCTGGGGTTCAAAATTGACCAAGGCACCGATTCCTCCGTCTTTTGGAGCTGCGAATCCGAAATCCATTTGATACCTGAATTTGCCTGCCTGTTGAGAATATGCAGTTTGCATTACGAGCAATGCGATCAATACGCCGAGTAGTTTTTTCATTTTTGTTTATGATTTTTAATCGTTTGTCTTTCTGTTCATTAGCTCATTTATGAGGTGAATAGAAAGGTTGGTTTAGCTTTCGTTTATAAGACAAGCGAGGTAGGTTTTACCCCTATTTGACTTTGAATTTTTTTTAGTGTGATAGATTATGAGGTACGAATTACGATTTACGAGGCTTTGGAAAGGGTCAAGGCTTTGGAGAATCTTAAACCTTGTAACCTATTTTCTTAATCTCAAAATATCGAACATCGAATATGAAATAACGAATGATGAAGTGGGTGTAACTTTCCATCATTGCAATCTTACAGAAACCTGAATCCGGCTCTGAATCCCCACCAGAGTTGACTTCCCAAGTCTTCAGGATGATAAACATCATTGTGAATGGTGGTATTGGTATAGGTAAAAAGCTCCGGATGGAAGGAATAGGAAGTGTCATACACCCTGAAATTCACCGTCGGCCCTGCGAAAATTGCAAACCGCTTGGTCGCCTGGAATTCTGCTCCCACATAGCCCCTGTTGATCAAGTTGAGGGCGTGAACTCCGCCCTGACTCAGCTGCTCGGAACTTACCTCGATGTTCAGAAAGGTCTTTTTGCCCAGTCTTGGGGAGGTACCCAGACCATATCCGAAAGACCAGGTCACTTGTTCGTCCCACTCAGGTCTGATTCCGGCAAAAAAGATGTTGTAAAATTCCCGCTTGCCGGTTCGGAAGGCCAAATTCATTGGAAGAACCTCATTCACGCTGAATTCCAGCGAATGATATCCCGAGCGGACAAAAGTCAGGAACCCAACCGGAACACCGCTGATGCTGTCGGAGTAATTGACCAAACCCAACTGGAAACCCTGCACCTTGTTGGCGAAATTCACCAAGCCAACTTGCGAACCTTTGACATCACGCGCAGCAAAATTCAAAACTCCGGCAACCTGCGAACCATCCAGATCA
>DATIAI010000640.1:0-8319 GCA_035458065.1 Algoriphagus sp.
CTGCTTTCTCTGTTGAATTTTGGAGTATGCTTTTTCTTCACTTTTCTCAAGATGACGATTCCCATTACAAACAAGTAAAGTGCGATAACGGGCTTGACCAAATCCCCATCCAAATTGGACAATAAAAATGCCCCTGTGATGGAACCGATCACGCCGGGTATGAGGAGCTTCTTGGCCAGTTTCCAATCGACATTACCCATTTTCCAGTGGGAAATACCGGATGCCAAACTTGTAAAAACTTGTGCAAAATGAACCCATGCGGATGCAGCTGCCGGCGGAATTCCTATTCCCAAAAGAATCGAATTACAACTCACTCCATAGGCCATGCCCAATGCACCATCTATACTTTGGGCGACGAAACCAACCAACAAAAACCAAAGAAACATCTCCATGTCCAACTCCCAACTTTTGATGGATTCTGTCAGCGTCTGAGTCACCATAAGTGCAAAGATCACGGCAGAAAACGCGAAAAACATGGACCAAAAAGGCTCAGTTCGCAAGCGTAGAATTAGTTTTTCCATGGAAAACTTCAAGGTTTGATAGTTAGGAGTTGCAAAATTAGAAACAAAAATTATTTATCCTATCATTTAAATAGGAATTATAGGTTTAATAAATGTTTAAAAAATGGGTGTGGGAAAAAATCGAATGAGACAAAAAAAAAGCTGCGGAATATCCACAGCCTTTAAAAAAATTTATCACCCTTTACCTTAATACTTTGAGAACTTGGAAAAAATCCAATGACTATGTTCCAATTCCCTAAGAATCTTTTCTAACGGTCTACTCTTAAAAAAAGATTCTACTTCTGAAGTCTCCCAAAATGATTTTTTTATAGTTTGTATCAGTCTTCCCAAATCCGCCACTACCTCAGCGATCCTGTCACGGTCATTATTGGGAATTTCAAGATTTTTAAAGTTGTCTTTTTCCAAAAAATTCATTCCAATTCTGATCCTGGCTTGATCGGATTGATACTGGAGAAGGTTAAGCTCTTCAGCCATCATGATCAATTGGATCTGCAAATCGGTAAAATTTTGTTCCAGTCCAAAATAGAATGGACCCTGGAAATTCAACCTGATCATGTTCACTTTTTGATAAAATTCAATGGTAGACTTAGCCAATTGAATCAAATTCAAGCTGCACTTCTCAGTTTTAGACCTTAGTTGATATTGTGGTTGCTCCCACTTTAAAGTCTGCGTTTCAATCATGCTTGATGTAATTCTTTATCAGAAAGTTTCAATTCCCATACCAGCCAAAAAAATAATGGCGAAAAAAATAAAATGTTATAAAAACGGCGTTTAGAGTGAATTTAGCTGGTATTAAAATTTGAGAAGAATACTGAACTAATTTTTCATTTTTTCCTTTAGGGAAAAAAAATTCACACATTGGGAAAAAAGAAATCTCAAGAGTTTTGACCTAATTTTTATAGATCATATTGTTTCATTTTGTTGAAGAGGGTTTTTCGATCTATTCCCAACTCTTGGGCAGCCTTGGTCCGGTTGTATTTGACATCTTCCAATACTTTGCGCAGTATGGTGGCCTCTGCTCCTGCTGCAGCATTTTTCAGTTTTGAAAAAGATTCCGTCTTGGAGCTTTCATGAGTTTGGACATCTTCCTCTGTTTCCAGAAAATTGAATTTTTTAGAGTAGATCATTTCCGGAGGTAGTCCAGACAACTTAATTGATTTGCCATCAGACAAAAGGATCGCCCTACGGATGATATTACGCATTTCACGAAGGTTTCCAGGCCAGGCGTAGTTAAGAAAGACCTTCATGACATCCTCATCAAAACCGATCATATCTCTGTTCAATTCCTCGTTGGAAAGTTCCAGGAAGTATTTTGCAAAATGGGAAATATCGTCTTTTCTATCACGGAGGGAAGGAACAGTTATACTAAATTCATTAAACCTGAAGTATAAATCTTCTCTGAATTTGCCTTCCTGAACTGATTTGCGGAGATCTTCATTGGAAGCGATGAGAATTCGAACGTCTATTGATCGATCCTTGGCCGCTCCGATTCTTCTCAGTTTTCTTTCCTGAACAAGTCTTAATAATCCCACTTGGATTTCATAGGACAGATTACAAATCTCATCCAAAAATATAGTCCCTCCGTCTGCCAGTTCAAATTGTCCCGGTTTTTCGAATTGGGCGCCTGTGAATGAACCTTTCTCATGTCCCCAAAGCTCACTGCCGGCCAATTCCCTTGTCAGAGCTCCGCAGTCGATCGCAATAAAGGGTTTCCCGGCCCGGGTACTTTGATCATGAATAATTTTGGCAATATTTTCTTTCCCGGCACCACTTTCCCCATAGATTATTACACTCAATTGAGTGGGTGCCACAAGCTGGATTTCTTTGTAAAGCTTCACAGATTCTTTGCTTACACCACGAAAGTATCCAGGATTTGAACTGGATTTATTTTTGGTTGGAACAAGATCCGGAGTTCTAACAAAGTTGACAGAATAGCTTTTATCCGCATTTTTAAGCTGCAAAGCCCGCTCGATCAATATCAGAATTTCGTCAGGAATCAAAGGCTTGGTCAGGTAATCCAAAGCCCCGTTTTTAATCACCTCAACTGCAATTTTGATGTCAGCATAGCCGGTGATAATCACCACTTGGGTATTTGGAGAAATTTCTTTTGCTTTTTTCAGCACATCTCTTCCGTCCATTTCCCTCAACTTGAAATCACAAAAGATCAGGTCAAAGCTATTCTTCTTCAAGAGCTCCAACCCGTTCTTTCCTGTAATTGAGGTCTGCACCTCATGTCCTTTTTTAGTCAGAAACCTGTCCATTAGTTGACAAATATCCAGACTATCATCAATTACCAGAATTTTTGCCATTGTCTTTTTTGTGTTTGGTTAAGCTTGAAAACCGGGATTCTATCACCTGATTCAGCCTCGAAAGGCTGAATGGTTTACTGAGGAAATCCATTGCTCCCGAATCAAAAGCTTTTTTTCTTTCCTCCAAATCATCAAACGCACTCATCATAATCACCTTACAAGTATTAATTAAAGGCATTATTCTCCGAAGTTCTTTGATTCCATTTCCATCAGGGAGATTGATATCCAAAAAAATCAAGTCGGGAGTTTCAATTTCCAGCACTTTTCTTTCTTCACCTATCGATCCGGCCAAATGGACTTTATATCCTTTTTTACCCAAGTAACGATAGAACATACTTCTGATTTCAACTTCATCATCTACTACCAGGATCACATGCTTTTTCATAGTTGAAATATCAAGATGCGTTGATTTGAAGACCACCGCTTTCTGTGTCTGAGTATGTGCCCAATATGAGAACATAAATTCTATGAAAAAGGTGTAATCATAGACTACACCTTTTTATAATAGTTAGACCCCAACTTTTATAATTCTAACATTAAAAAAAAAATTAAGATCAGTTATCAGATTTTCAATCCCTTATCAGGTAATTTAAATCCTCGAATTTGAAAAAATAATAATCAATGATTATCAATTTCCTTCATAATTGCTGCTATTGAATTGATATTTCACAGCACACCTTTTTTTATCTTCTGGTGTTATTCCTTTTTGAACCAAATTTTATAGAATAATTCACTATCCAATGATTCGAAATGGTATATAGGCCAAAATACCAGTCAAGATCTGCTTTCTATTCTATTATATTTTTTTGAAAATATAATAGAAATAAAAAAACAGCTCTGAAAGCGAATCTATAAGGACCTACCGCTGATTACTTTAAACAAAACTGCGATAATTGCGATAACCAGAAGCACGTGGATTAAGCCTGTGGCGCTATAGGCAAATACTCCGATCAGCCATCCAATGACCAATATTACTGCGATAATGTACAAGAGTGAGTTCATTTTTTTTGTTGTTTAGATTGAAGGGTATATTTTCTAAATATTAAATAGCCAATCTTTATGCCTTAATTTAAAACCCTGTTTAAAAAGCCCATTTTGTAGCATTAAGCTTACTATTTAAGTTGATTGCCGTTTATATATGTTGTAATTCCATAGAAAATGTGGAATTCAATGCCCAATTTGGGGAAATTGTAAATCTCATATATTACACCGACCTTTCCAGCCCTCACCAGTTTATATTTTTTGCAGTTTCAAAGACTGTCCAATTCTTGTGTTGCTCTAAGTTCAAATAACTCCCAAAAGCACAAAACAACAATGTTGGAAAAAGAAATCATCCGGATTTTACATGTAGAAGAGGATCTGGAAGAGCATATTCTCATTTCTTCGATTTTGAAAAACGCCAAAAAAAACAAGTATGTTGTTGAAAGCGCAAAATCTATAGAAGAAGCACTCGAAAAGCTAAAGGACACTTATACGGTCTTTTTGGTTGGTTATAAACCCGGGAAGGAAGAGCAGCTTAATTTAATCAAGGAAATAAAAGCGCTTAAAAAATATGCGCCCTTGATTATGCTTTCTGGAATAAATTCTGACAATCTGGATGAGCAAGCGCTCAGTTTAGGAGTTGCGGATTACCTGGTCAAAGGGCAATTTGACGGAAATACACTCGAGCGAAAACTCCAGTTTGCCATTCGGGATTCCAAGTTGTTTGAATCTTTGGAGCAAACCGGTAAAAAGTTTCGGTCTATTTTCGAATTGGCTGCCGACCCATTCATCCTGATGGATGAAAAAAGTCGGATAATCGAAGCCAATCCCATGTTCGTAACCAAATTTGGGATCAACCCTCGCGATGAAAAACAGGAAAAGGAATATCATTTTAGCAAGTTGCTGTTGGAGGATAATGCTCAGAAAAAACTCATTCAGAACTTGGATGGCAAACTGGAGGCATTTGATCTCGAGACGAGTTTGGTTACTTCCGATGGAAATACAATCAATGCTTTAGTAAGTGTAGTCAGGCAGGAAATAAAGCAATACCAGGTTTTGATCAAAGACTTAAGCTCGATGAAAGCCCGGGAAGAAGAAGAATTAAACCAGAAGAAGTTTAATTCTACAGGCAGGATTGCCAGAATTATGGCTCATGAGGTGAAAAACCCCCTCACCACAATTGTCCTCTCAGCTGACCAGTTGAAATTGGAACTGCCCAATTTCATTATATCAGAAAGCGGTGACTTGATTGATGTAATTCTTAGAAATTGTGAACGAATTAACCACTTAGTCTCCCAACTTTTGGACAGCACCCGCTTTGCGGAATTGAAAATTCAAAAATGCTCACTGACCAAAATTTTAAACGAGGCACTTGAACAGGTCATGGACCGGATCGAATTGCAGGGAGTAAAAGTGACCAAAGTCTATCAGCCCAAAATGGCGAATTTGAAACTTGACGTTGAAAAGATAAAAATCGCCTTCGCAAATCTTTTCGTGAATGCAATTGAAGCAATGGAACCAAAAAAGGGAAAACTTGTAATAAAGGCTTCTCAATTTGGAAACCAATACAAAATCGAAATCAGTGACAACGGTGCCGGTATTCCGAAAGAAAACCTGGAGGGGATCTTTGAGCCGTTTTTCACTAACAAAATCGGTGGATCTGGACTAGGGCTGACCAATACCCAGAACATCATCCTGAGCCACGGCGGCTCTATCCGTGCAAAGTCGGAAGTAGGAAAAGGAACCCGTTTCCTGATCAATTTAAATGGTACGGAAGCTTAATCCCCGTCAAAGTATTTCAGGAAGTTTCTTGATCCGGTCTAAACCTTCCAGAAGTTCAGACTCATTTTTGGCAAAACAAAAGCGGATTATTTTATCATCCCTGTGGTCGGAGTAAAAAACCGAAATAGGAATACAGGCCACCTTGAGTTTTCGGGTCATTCGCTCTGCAAGCTCTCTGTCGCTGATTTGAGACAAATGACCGTAAGAGGCCAATTGGAAAAAACTTCCACTGCTTGGACTAAAACGCAGGGCTGTTTGCTTCAGTCCATTTGCAAAAAGATCCCGCTTTTTTTGGTAAAAATCAGGAATGGAAAGAAATCGCTCTGGGACTTCCAGGTATTCTGCCAATGCATATTGGATGGGAGTCACTGTAGTGAAAGTTAGGTACTGGTGGATTTTCCTAAACTCTAAAGTCAAACTTTCAGGCGCAATACAATAGCCTATTTTCCAGCCAGTCACATGGAAAGTTTTCCCAAATGAACCACAAACAAAGGTTTTTTCACGCAATTCAGAATGAGCTCCTATCGAATGGTGCTTTTTGCCATCGAATGTAATATGCTCATAGACCTCGTCACTGACTACGTAGATTTCACGATTTCGAATTAGCTCAGCGAGTTGATCGACGTCTCCTTTTGACCATACATATCCGCTGGGATTGTGAGGTGAATTTACCATGATCATCCTGGTTTTTGGTGAAATGGCTGATTTCACCTTTTCCCAATCCACTGAAAAATCCCGGGAATTTAAAGAAACATAGATTGGGACTCCTCCATTCAAAGTGATTGCCGGCTCATAGCTATCATAGGCGGGTTCCAGAACAATTACTTCATCCCCTGACCTTACCACTGCCGCCACAGCAGCAAAAATTGCCTCCGTCGCTCCGGAAACAATCGTAACTTCTGACTCAGGATCCGGGAAATAGCCTTGTGTCAACTTTGTCTTTTCGGCAAGCTTTTGTCTAAGCCCAATTACTCCAGCCATCGGTGGGTATTGATTGTAACCTTCCTTCAGGTATTTGGATGCCATCTCCAACAAAACCGGATCAGCTCCAAACCCCGGGAACCCCTGGGAAAGGTTGATAGCGCCTTCTTCAGTGGCCATTCGAGACATTACGGTGAAAATGGTCGTTCCGATATGAGGGAGTTTGGAAGCCAGGGTCATGTTTAGGTCGGAGTTTTATTTTGGAGCTTTTACAAAAATGAGTTTCAAGAAAGCACTTTTTTTGAAAAGAACAGCTACAAAAAAAGCCGCAAATCATTGCGGCTTAGTCATCGGGTAGTGTATAATTTTGGACTGATTAATTCACATTTTCGGCAGTATTCTTGGCAAGTGTTTTACCCTTTTCCAAGCTTTCCAAACCAAGTGATTTCAGCTTTTTCCCAATATCTTCACTAGCTTTTTGCATTTCTCCAAGCAGTTTCACGAGTTTGTCTTTTTGCGGACCCAACTTTTCTCTGTTTTGGTAAAGAAGATATCCAGCAACTACTCCTGAGGCCAATCCCGCCAACCAAAAGGTCATGGTTAATTTTGAATTTTTCATCGTATTAGTGTTTAGTGGTTAAAGAATTAATTTAAGCAAATTGAACCGGTTTTTCGATTCCATTTCGGAGCTGGAAAATGGCAGTTGACTGCAACTCACCCCATCCTAGTGCACGTATCAATTACCTTTAGGTTTTAGAATCAGGAATAAATCTTTGCCTTTTAGCAGGTAAATTGATTTTTTTAAAACCCCGGTAAAACCGAATCCAACTCAAGTATTCAATCGCCGTGCCCTCTTGGTTTAAAATCAATAAAATCTATCTGGAATCTACCTTAGGAATGTTTTTTAAGCCCAATTATCCTAAAAGGAGAAAGTTAGGTATGGTGATATTTGAGGGACAATTCCCCAGATAGGGAATCTCTTTTCTTTTCCCTAAAAGAAATTCTCATTTTCCCCACCTAAGTAATTCCTTAATTTTATTTCCAGACCAGCATTGTTAGGCAAAACAGCCTTCTGACTTTTAGAGAAAATGACACAAATTACCTTCAGCGGAACCTTAGGAAGATTCGATTTCAACCATTGGAGTTATCATATTCCCGTCCCGGATGAAATTTCCGCCCAAATGATGGATGAAAATCACCGCCGGGTTTTGATCTGGATCAAGGAGTCTGGCCCCTATCACATGGCGTTAATGAAAGCCAAAGAATGCTGGTACGTGCTGGTCAATCAAAACTTGAGGAAGAAACTAAACCTGGACGAGGAAAAGGCATTTCCGGTAAGGATTGAGCGAGATCACAGTGAATTTGGACATGATGTTCCTGAGGAATTGCAAGTATTACTTGATCAGGATGAGGAAGGAAATATCTTCTTTCGCCAGCTAACTCCCGGCAAGCAACGAAGCTTGATTTATATCGTGACCACTGTCAAAAATCCCGATTCCCGGATGCGAAAATCCCTGGCTATTGTTCACCATCTGAAATTGGCCAAAGGCAAATTGGATTTCAAACAGCTGAATGATTGGATCAAGCATTACAATAATTTATAAGCAAATCCGATCTGCAATTCAATTTCCTAAGCCAGACTCTCCATTTTTCAATTTTATCAAACATTGAGTTAAAATTCCCTGCTGAAAGCAAAAGGATTCATGAGGTTTTTGGAAGTTGGCTTTTTGATTCCAAGGAATTTCCGTTAAAGACCGATGATTTTTTTGATAAAAAATATCAGATTTGGAATCACCAGAGTAACA
>DATIAI010000641.1:0-5420 GCA_035458065.1 Algoriphagus sp.
AAGTCTTGGACAATGTTTGTCTGATGGCCGATAATCTCTGGCTTCGCTGGGCGGCGATCATGCATGATATTGCAAAACCGGCCACCAAGCGCTTCAATCCCAAAGTCGGTTGGACTTTTCATGGGCATGAGGATAAGGGTGCCCGAATGACCCCGGTGATCTTTCGCCGAATGAAACTTCCGATGGATGATCGGATGAAATATGTGCAAAAACTGGTACGCCTCCATCTCAGACCAATTGCTTTGGTGAAAGATGAGGTGACGGATTCCGCAATGCGAAGGCTGCTTTTCGACGCTGGTGACGACATCGATGATCTGATGAAACTGTGTCGGGCGGATATCACATCCAAAAACAACAAAAAAGTCCAACGCTATCTCGAAAACTTCGACAAGGTGGAGGAAAAGATGAAGGATGTGGAGGAAAAAGATCAAGTCAGAAATTTTCAACCTCCGGTAAGCGGGGAGGAAATCATGGAAACTTTTGGCCTTTCACCTTCTAAAATCATCGGGGAAATCAAGGAAGAAATAAAAGAAGCTATATTGGAGGGCAAAATTCAAAACAATCCAGAATCCGCCCGAAAACTTATGTTCGAAATTGCCCGTACCAAGGGCATTGCTCCCGTGGATAACTCATCAAATCACCAAGAAAACAATTGATTAACAATGAAGCGCACATTCCTACTGCTGCTCCTGGCCATTTGTGCCGGAAATCTTGCTGCTCAGACAGCAAATGACTCCTTGCCAAAGCTGGATCCAAAATTAAAATCTGCTCTGAATGCAGCTGATCAAGCCGTTTATCAAATGGCAATGAGGTATAGTGATCCCGCCATGGCCAAGACGAAATTATTCGACTTAATGGTCCGCAATCCTGAAGATCTCCGCTACATGGAAGCATTGGGGAGCTTGTATTTTGACGGAGGACAATTTGCCTCTGCTGCTCTTGTTTCCATGGACATCCTTAAACTCAATGATAAAAATGTCGGTGCTCTGGAAGTTGCCGCTTACTCGTTGGAGCAATTGGGAGCTTTGGACCGGGCATTACCTCATTTCGAAAGCCTCTATTTGTTGACCGGAGATAACTTTAGTCTATATAAATCAGCTTTTATCCAATACAATCTGAAGCGCTACCAAGAAGCTCTTAACTCGGTCACCATGCTTGTAAAAAATGCTAAAGCAGACGAAAAAATCGGATTCCCAAAATCTCAGACCGAAACGCAGGAAGTAAGCATGAAAGCTGCAGCGCTCAACCTTAAAGGCTTGATTTATCTCGATCAAAAATCCATGGCTGAAGCCAAAACTGCTTTCAATGAGGCCATTTCTCTCGACCCAGCTTTTGATCAAGCAAAAGAAAATTTGAAAAAGACGAATTGAAATTGACCAATCCGTCAAATTAAGAAACCGGCTTTTTGCCGGTTTTTTTGTTCACAGTCCTTTTGAAATCCAAAACCTCAGAATTGATTTGGTTCCGGCGAGAAGAAATTGAGAAGTTTATACTTTCTGTTTAAACCCGACAATCCAGGAATTTTTAAAAGAATCATCCGATATAATTCCTAATGGATGGATCAGGGGAAAGCAATAAATGCAATTGTCGTGGTAAGTAAGGTGAGCAAAAGACTCACCAGTAATATTTTGGAGTAATTGGTCTCCCAATGTTTGTTGTTCCCAGTGGAATCATTGACCAGCCTTCTCATCGGCCTGATCGCCAATTGTACTATGGCCAAACATCCGAGAAAGTAAATAATGAAAAGTAACAAAAAAGTGGCTGCAGCTTCCATCCGATTAATATAAGGGAGTCAGGTTTTGAAAAAAATGACTTTTGGCAGGCTTAACAATTTGATAATCTTGAAGTTTCAAGAAGATTTAGTCAAATTGTCTAATTGCAGGCAGAATTTCCAGTCTGAAGGCGATTACAGCAGGTTTATAATTCTTTCTCGTACTTGCTGGAAAAAAATCATTTGTCTTTCCAAGGCAAGATTCTAGTTTTTCACAAGAATGAACTATTTTAAAAATGACAATACCAAAAAACAAACGCCCCAATTCTGGGGCGCTTTTGGTTATTTCAATATTGGATTTTCAATCATCACACCTGATCGTATTTTTCCATCGATGGAACTTCCGACATCCCGGCGCTCAAGCTGCTGAAATCTAGCTCCGGAAGGAATTCCGGTGATTTGTCTAATTGCTGTTCTCAATAGCAATTCATTGATATCACCAAATGGGCGGAGACGTTCCTGAGATTCTTTCAAGGTGATGTTTGGAGCGAAACCACTGGTATAGTCAGATTGATCCAGGCTGTTAAAGCTTTGGGAAACAATGGGTAAAATACCATACTCATTCAGCTCATTTTCATCATCCTGAAATGCAATCGACCCTACATTTTTCCCGGTTGTTTGGTCTCCGATAAGGTAAACGTCCATGTATGGTTTAAGGCCGTTGATGATCAATTCTGAAGCAGAAGCTGTCCTGGTGGAAGTCAAAATATAGACCCGATTTCCTTCCAGGGTATTACCCAAATTTTGAGCTTTGGGAATAAAAGGCGTCTGTACATTCCTCAGGCGTTCCACATTATCCATCAGGTATTGGTTGTATTTCGTTTTGGAGAAAATACTGGTTGACCCGACACCCGGAGCAATCAAACTGGCCAAATTAACAGCCGAGGAAACGTACCCGCCACTGTTGTATCTAAAGTCCACTATCAAATGGTCTATTCCTTCTGCTTTGAATTTTCCGAAAATGGCATCCATTTCATCATCATAAGCAGTACTGTTTTCACTTGGTCCAGGGGCGAAAAAATGGTAAACTACATATCCGATTTTCTCTTCGTTGATGGTATAAATGGTGTCTAGAAAGTTCGGGTTTTCAGCAAGCTGAACTGCAGTGAGCGTTACATCAGGCTTTGCTATAAATCCCTGGGAGTCCTCATTATACCTCAAGTAGGACAAGGTGTGCATGCCATCTATCTCACCCAACAGTTGCTGGTAATTTGAAACAGTTATCAAAGTGCCGTTGATTTTGTTAATCACATCTCCTCTTTGAAGATCCACATTGGAAGCCGGACTGTTTTTTTTGATGTAAGAAACTTCGGCAATTAAATTGTCGCTGGTTGGGTTTTCCCGGTAGAGATTGAATTCATATCCAGCTTCAAGATTGACACCGCTTAGTGCATTAATCAACTCTTGATAGTCGGGATAAATGACTGAAAACCGGTCAGTTGGCCGGAAAAGAAGTGCTTCGAAATAATCCTCAGGATCAGAATTTTCGGCAATCGGTGTCCCGAGATCATCAAGCCAGAGGTACACTTCATCCATTACATTGAGAATCCATTGATTCGTAGCATCGTTTGATGATGGATCCACCGTGGGTGCCTCATTTTCCTGGCAAGAAAAAGAAAAGGTAGCCAAAAGCAGAATGATGAAGAATTTAGAATAGCTCATGGTTGATTAATTGGTTACTGGGAAAACGGCGGCACCATGGTTGTTGTTTTGTAGGATCTGATTTTTCTGTTTTCAGAAAGTAGATCCAAAGGAAATATCGTGCAGTTGGCTGTCCAATAATTTTCCTTTTTCACATTTCAATACCCGATAGGGAAATTTACGCAGTAACTCATGGTTGTGGGTTGCCATCAGAATTGCCGTGCCTTTTTTATTGATTTCCTGGAAAAGTCTGAAAATCCCATCGGCTACATCCGGGTCGAGATTTCCGGTTGGTTCATCGGCTAGCAGGATGGAGGGTTCATTGAGCAAAGCTCGCGCAATCACAACACGTTGTTGCTCGCCGCCGGAAAGCTGATGGGGCATTTTTTGCAAAGAATCGACCAATCCCACCTGGATCAATACTTCACTGATCCGTTCTTTGATTTTCATTGGCTCAGTCCAGCCGGTGGCTTTCAGGACAAAAGATAGGTTTTCCTGAATAGTCCTGTCACTGAAAAGCTGGAAGTCCTGAAAAATGATTCCGATTTTTCTACGGAGATAGGGAACCTCGTTGTTTTTGATTTTGGTAAGTGAATAACCCACTATTTCGGCCAACCCTGAGCGAAGTGGAAGATCTGCATAGAGGGTTTTTAAAAGCGAACTTTTACCACTCCCTGTCCGCCCAATCAAGAAGACAAATTCATGCTGCTCTACTGAGAAATTGACATCGGACAATACAGGGATTTCCCCCTGAAAAATAGTGGCCTGTGTAACCTGAAGCACAGGTTTGGTACTGAAATCCATGGTTTAGAGTTCTAATTTTTGAAGTTTACCGAAGGGAAGATTTTTAATTACTTCCTCCAGCTGATTTTCTTTGCCTTCCAGACCGAATTTCTCAATGTTTTTGAGGGGCCTGTCCGCACGGAAATAAGCCACCAAAACGAAATTTTCATCACGAATCTGGATGTAATCCGGGATCTTGGCTTTTCCTTTTACTTTGATGATGTACATGTTATGGGATTGAAAAAGAGGCTGTATCAGTGAAGAAACAGCCTCTTTGATTTTTTTTACTTTCCAGCTGCTTTAGCATGATCAGCCAGAAACTGTGCCAGACCTGAATCCGTAAGCGGATGCTTGAGCAATCCGGTGATTACTTTGAGCGGACAGGTAACGACATCAGCACCGAGTTCAGCACATTTGATCAAGTGCATAGAATGGCGTACAGAAGCTGCGAGGATTTCTGTTTCAAAACCGTAATTCTGATAGATATGCACGATCTGACCGATCAGCTCAAGTCCATCATAAGAAATGTCATCCAAACGGCCGATGAAAGGGGAAAGGTAAGATGCTCCTGCTTTGGCAGCAAGGATGGCCTGACCTGCTGAAAAAACAAGAGTACAGTTGGTCCGGATACCTTCGCTGTGGAAGTATTTAAGTGCTTTGACCCCGTCTTTGATCATCGGGATTTTCACTACGATTTTGTCATCGATTTTTGCAAGTTCCTTGCCTTCGCGGATCATTCCATCAAAGTCTGTGGAAATCACCTCAGCACTTACCTTATCGTCAACGATATTGCAAATGGCTTTGTAATGGGCTTTAACATTGGCTTCTCCGCTGATGCCTTCTTTGGCCATCAGTGAAGGATTGGTAGTCACGCCGTCCAATACGCCGAGGTCAAAAGCTTCGCGGATTTCGTCCAGATTGGCAGTGTCGATAAAGAATTTCATGAGAATAGGTTTTTTTGTAAAGACTTAAACAGTGGCTTAAGCTTGGGTTTGATTTATTTTAGGCTAACGAACAAAGTTAGAAGATAAATCAGGATTAGGAATTCCTAAAAGTTGAGGATTTGGAAATTTAAGGCAAAAAAAGAAGCGGCATCGCACCGCTACAACTGCTTACCCTTGCTTCCTTCCGGACCTGGGGGATTCAGCAGGAGCTGGTCGTGCCGCTAGATCACAAAGGTAGGGCAATTTTTACTCGATGCAATGCTTCATTTCCATTTTGATCC
>DATIAI010000642.1:0-2104 GCA_035458065.1 Algoriphagus sp.
AAACAGGAAAGTTGATTTGGAGGGGATGGGCACAGGAGGAAATTTCATTTGAAACTGATATCGAATCCGATCTTCAGATGGCAGTAAAACACATTTTCATGAAATTGCCCGTGAAACATAAAGAGAAGTAGGAAGTCAGGAGGTCAGAAGTCGGGCAGTTTGCAAGCGGTAAATGGTGAACCCGAATTCTAAAATCAAAAATTTCAAATTGTTGGTTGGTTGGCTGTCCATTACATGATGTGGGATGCAGAAATCGAAGAAAATCTGAAGAAGTACGCGTATTTTTCTTTGATATTCTACGGGTATAAAATTGAACTTTTAAAAGAAAAAAAGCCGGACTCGAATCCGGCTTTTTTGCTATTGTTTTGACTGTCCCGACAGCGGGACAAATCTCGCTGACAAATCCGGATCGGCCATATCCTTATCCAAAGGGTACATCGGACGTATAATCCGCTTATGTCCCAAGCGATCTAAATCCTGATCCACTCCTCCCGGAGTCTGTGCCATGATCCAATCTCCACGCATGTCGTATAATTCGGGAACCAAATAACCGATTTTCACCACCACGATTGCGGCTTCTCTCGGTTTTAATCCAAGTTCTGTAAAATCCTTTTCATAGTGGTAGGGCTTTCGCTTTTTGGTGACAATCACCTTTACCGAACCTACCTGAATGACGACTTCAGTTTCAGCATCTTTGTCCCCTTCTTTGATTGCCAAAACGGTTCCTGACAATTTCACAGGCGGAGCAAAACGGCTATCCACTACGGCACCGGCTTCACCCTCAACCTTTCCTCCGATTCCGGCAATTTTTGCTTTTACCACTAATTCCGGACCGGGTATGGAAGCATATATCAATTCAGGACCATTTTCGGATTTGAATTCGGGACGTTTTAAAATCTCATTCAAAGTCCAAGTCACATCACCGGCCCCTCCAGCAGTGGGATTGTCTCCCATATCTGATATCATAAAAGGACGCTTTGTACTTGCCAAAGCCATTTCCAGACTTTCGTCCAGTGATGCCACCGGTGCCACAAATTCAAACTGGGATCGAACCTCCCAAAAGCTTTTAGCCAGGAATTCGGCCGACTCCTTCACCTTGGCTTGGTCATCTCCCGTTACCATCACTACTGCATGATTTCTGGGCTCATCCGCCCAAGCATATCCGATCCAGATGGCCGCATCGATTACTCCTTCGTCCTTGGTCACAGGATCCACTTTCGCATATAATCCTTTTCCGGGTTCGATTCGAGTACTGGTTTTCTCTCCGGGAAGCAAAATAGGGACAGGGATCCAGGCTTTATATGCAGGTTTGCCTTTCCCGCTTTCGAGTCGGTCAAGCAAATTTTCCACAGCTCGTTTTTTAGATTCCAAGGCATCTTCATGCGGAGCCATTCGATAGCAGGTAATCAGATCGGAATTTTCGGCAAGCACCAAAGAAACATTTCCATGCAAATCCATGGAAGTGGAAATGATGGTTTCAAATCCCACAACTTCCCGGACACGGGTAATGAAATCACCTTCCGGGTCATCCAAACCTTCCACACTCATCGCTCCATGGATGTCAAAAAAGAGACCATCATAAGGGAGATTGGCTCGAAGCATCTCCAAAGTTACCCCTACCAATGAGTCGTAAGCGTGACGAGTTACCATCCCTCCAGGAATTGCATGTCCTCTGAGCGTTGGAAACCAGTTTGCACGACTTCTATCTGCAGAGTCTGGAGCCATAAAAGGATAATAGGAAAAGATCTCCTCCCCGACTCTTACTCGGAATGAAGCTGTGGTAGAACGGGCTGGAGAAAATGTACTCGACTCGATCGCAAGACCTGCAATAGCAATTCTGGGAAGCTGCTTTTCTTGTTCTTTTTCAGCGCAGGAAAACAGGATAAAAATCAAAAATAGGATGGGCAGAAAGTTTTTCATCTAAGTATGTTTTGGATCCTGAATTAACTCAGAATTCCTGGGTGGCCAAAATCAGAATTGGAATTCGCATCGACTTTCAAGAAGAGCGGAAAAATTCAGGGCATTCCGATCATTTGTAATCGTGTACAAGGAATACGTTTTGGATTAACCTTTTCCAGTCTCTATTTTCCCACACAAATTATTT
>DATIAI010000643.1:0-3652 GCA_035458065.1 Algoriphagus sp.
AAAGATCGTCAACGGAAGATACACCGAAACTTATTACACCAGCTTCGCTGGATATTTTCCTGCAGATCGGCCAAAATACAGCATGATCGTGGTGATTGACAGCCCCAATGGTTTTGCTGCTTATGGGGGCGATGTTTCAGCACCTGTGTTCAAAGAAATCGCAGACAGGATTTATGCTCTGGACATGGAATTGAATCCGATAGATCAATCCAAGATTTTCCTTGCAGAAAATCAGCAAAGTAAAATGCCTTACATCAATGCTGGCAAAGGAGAGGAATTGCAGGGGATTTTCGAGGAATTGGGCATTTCTGCCAAAAGTCCTTCAGCTGAGGATTGGATCAAACCTACACTTGTCGCAGAAAAATTTGATTTCAAAATCAACGATACTGAAAAGCCGGTTGTGCCAGATGTGTCTGGAATGCCGCTTCGGGATGCACTTTTTATTCTGGAAAATAAAGGGCTTAAAGTAAACTATAAAGGAAAAGGCCGTGTGCTGGAGCAGTCATTGACTCCCGGTACCCAGCTTGCTCCAAATGCAACGATTAATCTGGTATTAGGATAAATGAAAGCTATCAAGGACATACTATATAAGGTATCGCTGACCTCGACCATCGGAGACATGGAGCGTCGGGTGAGCGGTGTTGTCTTTGACAGCCGAAAAGTAGAAGAGCGGAGTGTTTTTGTGGCTATCGCCGGAACTCAGGTAGACGGACATGAATTCATTGCCACTGCCTTGGAAAAAGGAGCAACAGTCATCGTCTGCGAGAAACTTCCAGAGGTCATCAAGGAGGACATTACCTATGTGCAGGTAGTAAATTCTGCCAAAGCTTTGGGAATCATCGCTTCCAACTTCTACGATAATCCTTCGGAAAAAATCAAAGTGGTAGCAGTGACCGGAACCAATGGCAAAACCACCACGGTGACGCTTTTGCATCAGCTTTTTGTTTCGATGGGCTACAGTACAGGTTTGCTTTCCACGGTAGAAAACAAAATCAATTCCCAAGTCATCCCTGCAACCCATACCACGCCTGATGCAGTCAGTGTACAGGTTTTGCTTCGCAGAATGGTGGACGAAGGCTGTACTCATTGCTTTATGGAGGCGAGTTCGCATGCCATTGTGCAGGAGCGAATTGCAGGATTAAAGTTGACAGGAGCAGTTTTTACCAATATCACACACGACCACCTCGACTATCACGGGACCTTTGATGAATACATAAAAGCGAAGAAAAAGCTGTTTGATGAGCTGCCAAAAGATGCTTTTGCACTGATCAACGGCGATGACAAACGTGCTTCTGTGATGGTTCAAAATTGTAAAGCAACCCATCAGACTTTTGCCCTCAAAACTTCTGCAGATTTCAAAGGAAAAATCATTTCCAATACCCTTGAGGGTCTCGAGCTGGAAATCAACAGCAAGTTGATCTGGTTCAGGATGATTGGAGCTTTCAATGCTTATAACCTTCTGGGTGTTTTGGGAGTGGCGGTGCTTTTGGGAGAAGATGAGGATGAGGTGCTTCGAGTCCTTTCCGCGATCCGCGGTGCAAAGGGAAGATTTGACCGGATATCCATCGGAGGCATTATAGCGATTGTGGATTATGCCCATACCCCGGATGCTTTGGACAATGTGCTCAAAACCATCAATGGCGTCCGAACAGGTAACGAACAACTCATCACCGTGGTAGGCTGTGGGGGAAATCGCGATAAGGCCAAGAGGCCAATCATGGCCAAGTTGGCTGTGAGCGAAAGCACCAAGGCCATTTTCACTTCAGACAATCCACGCTTCGAAGACCCTATGGAAATCCTTCGCGACATGCAGGCCGGTGTTGGTCCTTCCGAAGCCAGAAAGACTTTGACTATCGAAGACAGGAGAGAGGCGATAAAAACTGCTGTGATGTTTTCCCAAAAAGGAGACATCATCCTGATCGCAGGTAAAGGCCACGAAGACTACCAGGAAATCAAAGGGGTGAAGCACCACTTTGACGATGCGGAAGTGGTGACTGAAATCTTAGAACAATTGACAAAAAACTGATATGCTTTATCCCATTTTTGACTACTTAGATCGAGTGCTGGACATCCCGGGAACGGGTGTGTTCCGCTATATCTCGTTCCGTGCGGGAATGGCAGCGGTTTTTTCCCTGATCATTACTATCACTTTTGGCGAAGCCATCATCAATTGGATCAGAAGAAAGCAGATCGGTGAGACCGTGCGAGATCTGGGTTTGGAAGGTCAGGCACAGAAAAAGGGAACGCCAACCATGGGTGGTCTGATGATGATTGCAGCCATCCTGATCCCGACGCTTCTTTTTGCCAACCTGAACAATATCTATATCATTCTCCTGTTGATTTCTACTGTTTGGTTGGGGTTGATTGGATTTTTGGATGATTACATCAAGGTCTTCCGCAAAAACAAGGAAGGTCTCAAAGGCAGGTTCAAAATCGTTGGTCAGATCGGAATCGGCATCATTGTCGGAGCTACACTTTATTACAATGATGATGTGGTGATCAGAGAGTTTTCCACGCCTGTTTCTATCGAAGAAGGTGTTGTGGAAACTCCTTCCTTCCAGGATGTGAAAGCTTTGAAAACCACCATTCCATTTGTGAAAAACAATGAATTGGATTACGGGCGCATGCTGGGTTTCCTTGGAGAATCCATGGTGCCTGTACTTTATATTTTGGTTGCAATCTTCATCATCACAGCTGTCTCCAACGGCGCAAACATTACCGATGGAATTGACGGTTTGGCGGCAGGGACTTCAGCCATCATTGGTCTTGCCATTGCGATTTTTGCTTACCTGAGCGGTAACGCCATTTTCTCCCAATACCTCAATATCATGTACATCCCGAACTCCGGTGAGCTCGTGATTTTTGCTTCGGCCTTTATCGGTGCGTGTATCGGATTTCTCTGGTACAATGCCTATCCGGCACAAGTCTTCATGGGTGATACAGGTTCATTGATGCTGGGTGGGGTGATTGCGGTTTTGGCATTGACGCTGCGCAAAGAACTGCTTATTCCCGTAATGTGCGGGATTTTCCTGGTAGAAAATGTCAGTGTGATGCTTCAGGTCAGCTACTTCAAATACACCCGAAAAAAATACGGCGAGGGCCGCAGGATTTTCCTGATGTCTCCTCTGCACCATCATTACCAGAAAAAAGGAATTCATGAGGCCAAGATCGTTACCCGGTTTTGGATTGTCGGAATCCTGCTGGCAGTAATTACACTTGCAACCCTCAAACTGAGATAAAGTCAAAATGAAACCGAGCATGTCCAAAATATCGCCTAGTGTTTTGAATATCAATCATGCGAGATTCCATCTAACCATTAAAAAACAATTGTAAGCACATGAAACAGATTGCCATCCTTGGAGCCGGAGAAAGTGGAGTGGGAGCAGCTTTGCTCGCCAAGCGGGAAGGCTATGGGGTTTGGGTATCTGATTCAGGAATGATTTCAGGGCAAAGAAAAGACGCACTTCAGGAGGCTGGAATCAGCTACGAAGAAGGTGGGCATGATGAGGCGAAAATACTTTCCAGCGACCTGATCATCAAAAGTCCGGGAATTCCTACCAAAGCTCCTTTGGTAAAAGCAGCCATGGATCAGGGTATTCCGGTCATTGACGAACTGGAGTTTGCCTATCGATTCAGTGCAGGTAAAGTGATT
>DATIAI010000644.1:0-5320 GCA_035458065.1 Algoriphagus sp.
AGTCGGAATTATTTCTGAAGGGGATTGTCTGGCAGAGATCATTCGGGGGAAATACACCAATACCGTAAGATTTCCTGCCAAAGTCAAAGAATACATGAGTACAAATGTAATTACAATGCCTCCTGATATGTCGCTTTTTGATGCTGCCCAAAAATTTTTGGAGTGCAAAATCCGCCGATGCCCTGTCGTTAAAGACGGTCATTTATTAGGCCAAATTAGCCTAAGTGACGTTATTCGAGCTTTTCCTAAACTCAAACATACAACCTGGTAGAAACAGAAAGGCCCCGAGTTTTCGGGGCCTTTCTGTTTCTTAGCTTTTACTCGTGTAAATTTTGAGATTATTTAGACCTGCTAATGGCCTGTTCCACATCCTTTATGATGTCTTCGTAATGTTCCAGTCCTACCGAAAGCCTGACCAATCCGTCGCTGATTCCCACTTGGGTTCGTTCTTCTTCGGATAGTTTGCTGTGGGTGGTAGAAGCAGGGTGGGTGATAATGCTTCGGCTATCTCCCAGATTTGGGGTGATCGAGATCATTTGTAACTGATCGATGAAGCGCTGGGCTCGTGTCAAACCACCTTTTAGCGTCAGGGTAATAATTCCACCTCCTGCTTTCATCTGCTTTAGTGCAAGATCATGCTGTGGATGTGACTTAAGAAATGGATATTTCACTGCTTCTAACTCAACATTGCCTTCGAAATAATTAGCCACCTTCAAAGCATTTTCGCAATGACGATCCATTCTCACCGCTAAAGTTTCCATACTTTTGGCAAGGATCCATGCGTTGAAAGGAGAAATAGATGGTCCCGTATGTCGGGTGAAAAACTGCACTTCTTTGATTAATTCTTTATTTCCCAAAATCAACCCTCCTAAAACCCGGCCCTGTCCATCAATATATTTGGTAGCACTGTGAGCCACGATATGAGCTCCCCATTTTGCAGGTTGCTGAAGATATGGAGTAGCAAAGCAATTGTCCACGACCAATATCAGGTTATGAGCAGCAGCAAATTTGCCTGCCCACTCCAAATCGATGATTTCCAAACCTGGATTGGAAGGGGTTTCGATGAACAGCATTTTGGTGTTTGGCTGAACAAGCTTATCCCAATTTTGAAAATCTGAAATGTCACCATAGGAAGAAGTGATTCCCCATTTCGGAAATACCCTTGTCAAAAGTTGATGCGTGGAACCAAACAAGGATCGGGAAGCCAAGATATGATCTCCCTGCTGAAGCAATGCAGCCATACTCCCAAACATGGCGGCCATACCCGAAGCCGTGGCGATTCCGTCTTCCGTCCCTTCTGCTGCACAGACTTTGGCAATCAGGTCAGAGGAATTCGGATTTGCATAGCGGGAATAAATGTTTCCCGGAATTTCATCTGCAAACATGGCCCGAGCTTCTTCAGCTGATTCAAAGGTGAAACTTGAAGTCAGGTAAATGGGAGAGGAGTGTTCCTTTTGATTGGAGCGTTGCTGAATTCGGATCGAATCGGTTTCGAAATGACTCATAGGTTGGTCGGTTTGAATGCTGATATAATTTCTTGGGACTGACAAAGAATTTTCCCAAAAACAGAAACCGAACCAGAAAGTGGGGTAGTGAAAATTACGCCAATTTATAGTTCCCGCTGAGGGTAGGACTTGGCACCTTTCTCCTTGGCAGGGATGGTTGCCAGAGGGTCATCGAGCCTATTCTCTCGCCTCTTCTTTATAAATCAGTCTCCTGAAGTGGTGCAAAGAAAAAGGGAGAATTGGTTATTTCCAAATCTCCCTTGAAATCAATCATTGAATTGCGTCATTGCCTGTGCAATTCCGATGGTGCAAAAGCTAAAAATCATATCAATTGCTTTGTCCATTATCGCTGGAAGCTCATCAAACTCCTGCTGGGTGAATCTTCCCAAAACATAATCTACTTGTCTTCCTTTTGGGAAATTGTCCCCAATACCCATTCTCAGTCTTGGATAATCCTGTCCTCCGGTAAGTTCTTCAATGTTTTTGAGACCATTGTGTCCCGCAGCACTTCCTTTGGCCCGCATTCTTATTTTGCCGAAAGGAATAGCGACATCATCTACGAGCACCAGGATGTTTTCTTTTGGGATATTGAGTTCCTTCATCCAATAGTTTACAGCCTTCCCACTGAGATTCATGTATGTGGTCGGTTTGATAAGATGGATAGTTCTTCCTTTGTGTTTCACCTCGGTTTTGAATACGAGCCTGTCGCTTTTCCAGCTTGCACCTTCTTTATCAGCGAGTCGGTCGATTGTCAGAAATCCGATGTTGTGTCGGGTGAGTTCGTATTCTGGGCCGATATTGCCCAATCCCACGATCAGGTATTTCATTTTGTAATTGATTATTTGGTCAAAAGGACCTGCCAAATTATAAATTCCCGCAAGTCTCCGGCCAATCTCAGGTGTTTAAAATAAAAAATCCTGCCCGGTAATGGGCAGGATTTGAGATCTATTCCAGAGGAAATTATTCTCCTTTTTTGCCTCTAAGTGCTCTTGGAATACCAACAGTCACGATAGAAACATTTGGCGAAGTAAGGATTTCAAAACCTTCAGGCTTCAATTCGCTTACTTTGAAAGATTTGCCCAAATCCAGATTAGTAATATCGGCAACGACATAATCAGGGAGATTTGCAGCAGTTCCTTTTACTTTCAGTTTTCTGGTTTTGAATTCCAGCTTACCACCTTTTGCAATACCAGGAGAGCTGCCTTCGATTTTCACAGGAATTTCGAATTTGATCGCCTTGTCTTCTGTATAAGCCATGAAGTCTGCGTGAAGCAAAGTTTCACTTACTGGATGATATTGTGCTTCCTTCAATACCGCTTTGATAATTGTACCCTCAATGTTCAACTCAACCAAGTGAACTTCAGGAGTGTAAATCAAATCACGGAAAAGGATAATTGGAGAATAGAAATGAACTTGCTCAGGGATACCTGGTCCGTAAACTACGCAGGGAACATTGCCGGAATCTCTGATTTCGTTCAAAGCAGCACTGTCGAGATTTGCTCTTTTAAACCCTATAATCTCTAGTGTTTTCATAAGTATTTGTATTTAAAATTGGTTTCTTAGATAAATAGCGAACTGATCGAAGTGTTACCTGTTACTGCGTGAATTGCTTTAGCAAACAGATCAGCTACGGTCAGTACTCTGATTTTTGAGGACTGCTGTTTTGGTGAAATGGTGTCAGTGATCACTAATTCTTCCAAAACGGAGTTTTCAATGTTTTCGTAGGCTTTTCCGGAAAGTACCCCGTGAGTTACGATTGCTCTCACCGAAGTGGCACCTTTTTCTTTGATAATCTGGGCGGCCTTGCAAAGTGTACCTGCAGTATCGACCAAATCATCCACGAGAATTACATCTTTTCCTTCCACATCACCGATCACTTGCATCGATGCGATCTCGTTGGCCCTTTTTCTGTGCTTGTCACAGACGACCATTTCTACTTCAAAATGCTTTGCAAAAGACCTGGCTCTGGCTACTCCCCCTACATCCGGAGCAGCGAAAATCATGTCTGGAAGCCTAAGCGTGTTCAAATAGGGTGCAAAAATAGCTGATCCGTTCAAATGATCCAAGGGGATATCGAAAAAACCCTGAATCTGTCCAGCGTGGAGGTCACAAGCCATGATACGATCTGCCCCTGCAGAAGTCAGCATATTGGCAATTAACTTCGCTGCGATAGATACTCTTGGACGATCTTTTCGATCCTGGCGGGCATAGCCGAAATATGGGATCACAGCACAAACTTTGTAAGCACTGGCACGCTTCGCTGCATCAATCATCAGGCAAAGCTCCAGAATATTATCGCTGGGTGGGTTGGTGCTTTGAATGATAAATACGGTGCATCCTCGGATAGACTCATCGAAACTCGGTGACATTTCTCCGTCACTGAATTTAGACATTGTCAAATCGCCGAGTTTTTTCCCGTAATTTTTGGCTATTCTCTCTGCCAGATGTAGACTGTTCGTGCCTGCAAATATTTTGACCTCAGACATGGTGGAGTTTTTTGGAGGAAAAGGAAAGAAAAGGAATCAAGGGCAAAAGTAAGGATTTTTGACGGATGGGCTAGAGGCAAGGCTTTTGATCCAAATAATATTTCGATAATTTTCAATTCCTATTAATGCACTGGGAAATTGCAGGTTCTGGGATTTATAGAGCTCCGACCGATCCTGTAATTTTTTGTTTCTATGTTTTATTTATAGCCTGATTACATGGCTTATGGTTTATTTTTGACTCAAAGCTGGTACTAACCCCGACCTTATGAAAAGAATATTTACCCTTATCCTCCTTTTTGGGACACTGCCTTTTTTTGTGCATTCCCAAATTATCCCCACTCCCAAGTCTCACTTTGGTTTTGAAATCGGTGATGAGTATATGCTTGCCAATTTCAGTCAGACCGAAGCCTATTTCAAAAAAGTGGATGAAGCCAGTGATCGTGTAAAGTTGGTAGAAATCGGTAAAACCGAATATGGGAGATCTCAGCCCATGCTGGTAATTACAGCGCCAGAAAATTTTGCTCAAATCGACCGCTACAAGGAAATTTCCCAAAAACTAGGACGAGCTGAAATCACTGAAACTGAAGCCAAAGCTTTGGTAAAAGAAGGCAAGCCTGTAGTATGGATCGACGGTGGCCTTCATGCCAATGAAGTGGTCGGTGCTCAGCAGCTGATTGAAACACTTTACCAACTTGCATCCAGAAATGATGAAGAGACACTTAAGATTCTGGACGAAGTAATTATCCTTTTGGTGCATGTCAATCCGGACGGCATGGAAATCATGTCGGATTGGTACATGAGAAATGAAGACAAAACCAAGCGCACGCAAGATATTCCGGTTTTGTATCAGAAATACGTAGGCCATGACAACAATCGGGACTTCTACATGAACAACATGTCTGAGTCCACCAATATTTCTCTACAGCAGTATGTGGAATGGCTTCCTCAGATCATCTATAACCATCACCAGTCTGGCCCTGCTGGAACCGTAGTGGCTGGACCGCCCTACAGAGACCCTTTCAATCATGTCTTTGATCCCTTGATCATTACCAGTTTGGATGCTGTTGGAGCTGCGATGATCAATAGACTGCACGTTGAAGACAAGCCGGGCTACACCCGATTGGATGGTTCTGTTTTTTCCACCTGGTGGAATGGGGGGCTGAGAACTACTCCATATTACCACAATATGATTGGCATTCTGACTGAGATTGTTGGGAGTCCATCTCCTTATTCCATTCCGTTGGTACCAGACCGCTTGATACCAAATAATGGAACGCCCTATCCCGTGACTCCAGGTCCGTGGCCTTTTCGAAGATCAATTGACTATTC
>DATIAI010000645.1:0-7567 GCA_035458065.1 Algoriphagus sp.
AAGCGCGTGCTTCAATTCATCACCAATGAAGGGAAATCAGCCATTGAGAAAGAATTTGGTCAGGTTTCTTCGGCTTCAGTCAATACGATCATGCGCAAAATCATCGAACTGGAACAGCAAGGTGCCGAGCGATTTTTTGGAGAGCTATCCTTTGATGTGGATGACTTCGTGAGGACAAAAGATGGCAAGGGTGTGATTTCAGTCATACGCTTGACAGATATCCAGAGCAGACCCAAGTTGTTTTCAACTTTTATGTTGAGTTTGCTTTCGGAGATTTACGAGACTTTTCCTGAGCAGGGGGATGCCGATCAACCCAAGCTTTGTCTTTTCATCGATGAAGCTCACTTGGTTTTCGGAAATGCATCTAAGGATCTTTTGGAAAAAATCGAAGCAATCATCAAGCTGATCCGGTCCAAAGGTGTCGGGGTGTTTTTTTGTACCCAAACTCCAACTGACGTACCGGAAAGTGTTCTCGGTCAATTAGGTCTGAAAGTCCAGCATGCCTTAAGAGCCTTCACCGCAAAAGATAGAAAAGCCATTACCAAAACTGCCGAAAACTATCCTGATTCGCCATTTTACGACACTGCAGAGGTGTTGACAGCAATGGGAATTGGGGAGGCTTTGGTCACTGCCTTGAATGAAAAAGGTATCCCAACACCGCTTGCTCACACTTTAGTGAGAGCTCCGATTACCCGGATGGATATACTGACTGAATCGGAGATTGATCAGTTGGTGGCTTCCTCTGATTTGGTTTACAAATACAATAAGGAAATCGATCACGATAGTGCCTTTGAAATATTGGAGAGAAAGATGATGCAGGTGCAAGAAGCACAGGAAAAAGCCCAACTTCCTAGACCTTCCACCTCGAGCAGACCTTCAGCCCGAACAAAAGAAGATGAATCCCTAATCGAAGAATTGAGTAAAAATACGATGGTCAGGCAAATAGGACGAACCCTATTCCGTGAATTGGCCAGAGGTATTTTGGGTTCATTCTCTGGTAAAAAGAGATAGTTCTAATTCAATGAATATTAAATAACTAAGGAAATTGAAAGTAGCAGTAATTGGGGGAGGGGCAGCTGGATATTTTGCGGCAATTCATGCCAGTGGTCCAGGAATGGAAATTGCGATTTTTGAAAAAACACCAAAGTTGCTTTCTAAAGTTAAAGTATCGGGAGGGGGCAGATGCAATGTCACCCACCGGCCAATGGAAATTTCCAAATTGGTGAAAAATTATCCCCGTGGGGAGAAATTTCTTAAGCGTGTATACAGGCATTTTAGCATAGAAGACACTTTTGATTGGTTCCAATCGAGAGGGGTTGAACTCAAAATCGAATCCGACGGAAGAGTCTTTCCGGTAAGCGATTCTTCCCAATCCATCATTAATTGTCTTCAAAAGGAAGCCGAAAAATGTGGTGTCAAAATTCATATTTCAACAGGAATTAAAGAGTTGAATCCTCTGCAAAACGGTTTTGAATTGATCACTGAGAAAGGTGTATTTCGAGTGGATAAAGTAATCGTTGCTGCAGGGGGACAACCCAAATCGGATGGTTATTATTTTCTTAAATCTTTAAAGCACAGGATAAACGAACCGATTCCTTCACTTTTTACTTTCAATACTCCAGGTGAGCCTATCCGGCAACTTATGGGGATTGCGGTACCCGAAGGGTTAGTGAAAATCGAAGGAACCAAATTGAATTATCAAGGGCCAATACTGGTCACCCATTGGGGAATCAGCGGGCCTGCTGTTTTGAAACTTTCGGCTTTCGGTGCCAAATGGCTCTATGACCATCACTATAAAACCCGAGCGATCATCAATTGGAATGCAAATTTTGGAGAGAATGATTACCTGGAACATTTGGTCAACTTTGGAAATGCTCATCCTAACCGAAAAGTCCGCTCACATCCACTTTTTGAAATTCCTGCCAGACTTTGGGAGCACTTTTGTGAAAGAGCAGATATTTCTGACACCATTCTTTCGGGAAATTTGCCAAAAAAGAATCTGAACAGGTTAGTGCAAAACCTTTTTTGCTATATTTTGGAAGTAAATGGAAAAACTACTTTCAAAGAGGAATTCGTCACCGCAGGTGGGATAGCTTTGGATGAGGTAAATCCGGACACTATGCAAAGTATTTATCACCCAAACCTATACTTTGCCGGCGAAGTCCTAGATCTTGATGGTATTACCGGTGGCTTTAATTTTCAAGCTGCATGGTCAACTGGATTCCTTGCCGGGAAGTCGGTTAAAGAAACTGAATTATGAGCAATTATTACCCGGAATTGAATCAAAGAATTCTGGAAATGGCAGAAGGAGACGATGAATTTAGAATCGAATTGACTTCTGCTATTTATAACGGTTTGTTAGAGTTACAATCCAAATATTCAGAAGCCATTTTGGAAAAGGATGAAGTAAAGATCCAACAAATCCGACATAAGATCAAACCTACTCTTTCCATGTTCGAGTTTGATCAATTAGCCGATTCTCTATCTGAAGGAAAGGTAATTCTCGAATCTGAAGGATTTGGAAAAGCTTTTGAAGTTCACTTTCAAGACCTGCAGAAGAAAATTCAGGTCGCTTTAGTTGAAGTGAGTCAGCTGAATAATTAAACGAAAAAAGGAGCCAGCACCTGCAAGCTCCTATTCGATTTATTACCCTATGATGAATTTTACTTTTACAAAAGTAAAAGCGCATTTTTGTGCAGTGATTACCGGTATATGAACTTCCGGTGAAGATTTAGATTTTTGGTTTCATGCCGATTCTTGCCAGTACTTATCAAAACCCACCAGCGTATCTTTTCAATGGTCATTTGGAGACCATTGTACCCAGTTTGTTTAGGAAAGTAGAAGGAGTGGAGTACGTTAGGGAAAAGATCACTACACCAGATGGAGATTTTTTGAATTTGGATTGGTCCAAAGTTGCAGGTGAAAAGCTACTCGTAATTTCTCACGGACTTGAGGGAGATTCCAGGAGGCATTACGCGATGGGTTTGGTCAAACTTTTTAATGCAAACGGGATTGATGTGCTGGTCTGGAACAATAGAACATGCGGCGGTGAAATGAACCTCAGACCGATCATGTATCATCATGGAGCGAGCTACGATTTGGATACAGTCATCAACCATGTCCTGGAGACAAAATCGTATCGCGAAATCGTCCTGGCGGGTATTAGTATGGGTGGAGCTCAAACTCTTAAATATCTGGGAGAAAAAGGATCCACAATACCTGCTCAAATCACCCGAGCTGCTGTCTATTCCGCACCTTGCAATTTGCCTTCCAGCGCGGCGACATTGAAATTCCGATCCAATTTTTTCTATAAAAACCGCTTTTTAGGAAAGCTAAAAAAGAAAATGGAAGCCAAAGCTCTTCAATTCCCTGATTTGGTTGATTTGGATCTGCTTCGCAAAGTCGATGATTTTGATTTGTTCGACACCCATTTCACTGCCAGATTGCATGGATATAAAGACGCCATGGACTTTTACAAAAATGTAAGTGCTGACAATTGGATGCCTGAGATTGCCATTCCGACTTTGATCGTGAATGCCCTGAATGATCCGCTTTTGGGTCCGGAATGTTATCCGATAAAGCTTGCTGAATCCAAGTCAGAAATCATTCTCGAAATGCCAAAAAGGGGAGGTCACACCGGATTTGTAGTTAGCAATCAAGAGTTTACCTGGGCTGAATACCGGTTTTTGAATTTTTTGACAGAGCAATGAAAACCAACTTTTCCAAAGCAGTGGACTTTGGAAAAGCTGATTGGTGAAATGTCAGAATCGTTTCAGTGCCATTTCGGCAACAGTTCCTCCGATAGAAAGAGAACTTGTTGCAGCCGGAGAAGGAGCATTAAGCACGTTGATGGCGTATAGAGATTCTCTGATTGCGAAGTCGTCCAAAAGTCCGCCGGTTCGGTCACAAGCCTGTGCCCGGACTCCTGCTCCTCCCTCAACTAGATCAGATTCTTGGATTTCTGGAATCAATTCCTGCAATGCTTTGGTAAATGCCGATTTTGAAAAAGAGCGGTAAAGTTCTCCAAAGCCTGTTTTCCAATATTTGGAAGCTACTTTCTGGAATCCCGGCCAAGCCAAAGTTTCTGCCAATTCCCCCAGGTTGATCTGACTTTTCTTGTAGCCTTCTCTTCGGAAAGCCAAAACTGCATTAGGTCCGGCTTCAACTCCGCCCTTTTTCATTCTGGTAAAATGGACTCCAAGAAATGGGAAATTTGGATCAGGAACAGGATAAATCAGGTTTTTGACCAAGTATTCTTTATCCTTTTTCAACTTGAAATATTCCCCTCGGAAAGGAATGATTTTCACATCATCTACTGAGGGATCATTCATCAGGGCTACTTTATCAGAATAGAGCCCAGCGCAATTGATTACCAGCCTGGCTTCAAAAGTTTTGTTTGAGGTTTCGATGTAATTGATTCCTCCTTTTTGACTTATTTTCAGGACCTTATGATTTAAAAAAATCTGTCCTCCTTTTTGAATTATTTTTCTACCATAGGCCAAAGCCACCTGAAAATAATCGACAATTCCGGTTTGGGGAACGTGAATGGCTGCCACTCCTGCACAGTGTGGCTCGTATCCCTTCAGCTCCTCAAGCGTGATGTATCTCGTACCTTCAAGGCCATTTTGTAGACCCCGCTCAAAAAGGGTTTTTAGAAGAGGTTTTTGGTGTTCACGGGTAGCGACCACAACTTTTCCGGTGATTTCGAAAGGGATTTTTTCCTCCTCGCAGAATTGGATCAGTTCATGGTATCCATTGATGCAATTGGTGGCTTTGAGCGATCCCGGTTTGTAATAAAGTCCTGAATGAATCACTCCGGAATTGTTTCCGGTTTGGTGCTTTGCCAGCTGATCTTCTTTTTCCAAAATGGCGATTTTAAGATCTGGGCGTGCTTTTTGAATTTTTAATCCTGTGGCCAAACCCACGATTCCACCACCCACAATAACTACATCGTATATCATTTTCAAAATCAATTTGGCCTCAAATATACATGCCGAAAATTCAATCTAAGACCATTAAACTTGGAAGAAAAAGCCAATTTTTTGGAAATATTCACTTCTCGATCGAACCAACTACGTGCTGTTTGAATTTAACTTGCGCATGATTTTAATTTTCTGAGAGATTACTTCCGATGCTTCGCTCCCTTTTTATTGCGTTTTTTTTCTTTTTTTCCACTTCCCTTTGGGCACAATATACCATAAGCGGTAAAGTGACAGATGCTGAGACGGGTGATCCGATTGCCTTTGCCAATGTTATTCTGAAAGGAACAACTATCGGGATGACGACGGATTTTGAAGGGAATTATCTGATTCAGTCCCGCACCTTAAGCGATAGCTTGATTGTTACCTACTTGGGCTATACCGGGCAATCCAAAGCCCTTCAGAACCAACCCGAGCAAATCCTTAATTTCCAACTTCGGCCAAGTGATTTTGAACTTGAGGCATTTGTATTCGAAGCTGGGGAAAATCCTGCTTTTGAAATCATCAGACGGGCTTCAGAAAAGCGCAAAGAATTTGATAAGCGATCATTAGATGCTTACGAAACAAAGAATTATACCAAAATCGAGATTGACATAGACAACCTTTCGGAGGATTTCAGGAAGCGTAAATCAGTCGTGAAAGTCACTTCAGTCTTGGACAGCATCAAGTTGCTGACCAATGATGAAGGGGAAAAGATTCTCCCGGTATTTTTCTCCGAGACCGTTTCCAAATTTTACTACAGAAATAACCCAGAACTGCGCAAAGAAGTCATCGAAAAATCCAAGGTAACCGGTGTCGGAATCACGGATGGGTCGACCACTTCCCAGATTACAGGCTCAGTTTTTCAGGAATATAATTTCTATAAAAACTGGCTTTCTATCATGAACAAGGATTTTATCTCTCCGATTTCAGATGGGTGGAAGTCCTTTTATGATTATGATTTATTGGATTCGGTTTTAGTAGGACAGGACACTTGCTACAAGTTGCAGGTTTATCCGCGAAGGGAGCAGGATTTGGCCTTTACCGGGACTATCTGGATTAAAAAGGATGATTATTCCCTCAAGCAGGTGGATTTGACGATTCCCAAGGCTGCCAATCTGAATTTTGTGGATCGGATAAAAATCCAGCAGGAACTTGCACCGAGTTCTGCAGGACCTTTGATTCCTTTCAAAACACGCGTTTTGATCAAAATTTCCCAAGTGACTGACGATACCGCGGGTTTGTTGGCAAAGTTTTACACTGCCACTGACAGTGTGATTGTCAATCAACCCAAAGAAACCAAGTTCTTCAATCAGGCTGTTGAACTAAAACCGGATTTCGGGATGGTAGAGGAGGATTTCTGGGAAAAAAACCGGCCGGATCCTTTGAGTTCGGAGGAACTTGCGGTATTGCAAATGGTCGATACCTTGAAGAAAATTCCGATAATCAGATTTTATTCTGAGGGTTTAAAGTTTTTTGCCACCGGCTACAAACCGATCGGAAAGATAGACATCGGGCCTTGGCCGGGTTTTTTCAATTACAATGACGTAGAAAGTGTACGTCTTGGAATGGGAGTTCGTACCAACTATAAGTTCAGCAAAAAATGGGAACTCAAGGGATACCTGGCCTATGGTTTTGGAGATCAGGAGTGGAAATACGCCGGATCAGCGACACGGATTCTAGACAGAAGCCACTGGACCACTATTCAGGCATACTCAAATAAAGAGATTGATCAGGTTGGTTTGGAAATCGCAAATCTTCAAAGTAATAGTATTTTCCTGGCAGCTAGCAGGTTTGGAACCTTGCGCAGTCCTTACTTCAGCACGAATCATGGCCTAAATGTCCAACGGGAATTTTTCAAAGGATTTTTGGTAAAAGCTGGGGTGAACGTGGGTCAATTTGATCCGCTTTATGATTTTTATTACCTGGAAAAGGATACTAGGGAATATCGCTCCAACTTTGAAACCACTGAAATTCGGGCGGGAATCCGATATGGCAGAGATGAAATCATCATCATCAACGACAATGAACGATCGTCTCTTGGTTCCATTAAATGGCCGATTTTCGAAGTAAATTATGCAACAGGAATGAGATGGCTGGGTGGTGATATGGAGTACCAAAAGCTAAGCCTCTATGTTTATCAGCGGATCAATATGGGACTTTTGGGAGTGGGCAGATATGAACTGGATGCCGGAAAGATATTTGGAGAAGTGCCTTATCCGATCCTGAAAAACCATTTGGGTAATGAGACGCTGTTTTACACCACAGCGGCTTTCAATACAATGAATTTTACAGAATTCACCTCGGATCAATATTTCAGCATTCGATACCGACAATCATTCGAGGGCTTTTTACTCAATTCGATTCCCCTGATCCAACGCCTAAAATGGCGATTTGTCGGAAATGCAAATGTTCTTTGGGGCTCTGTGAAGGATTATAATGTAGAAAATGTGCCAACTGTCGATCCTGAGGGAAATCCACTGGATACTTTTGGGCGCCTGAATTTTGGAAGTCCTTATCTGGAACTGGGTTATGGGTTGGAGAACATTTTTAAGTTTTTCCGGGTCGACTTTTTCCACCGAATGACATATCTGGATAATCCCGGCGCT
>DATIAI010000646.1:0-5173 GCA_035458065.1 Algoriphagus sp.
CTTTTTCCTCAGCACCGTTGTGTTTGAGCTGAAGTGGAAATCCATAAGCTTCATTATTACTCTGAATTCCACCACCTCTTGCCCAACCCTGGTGGTAAGCCGCGGGGTCGATGGTATGTGTAGGAGAGGATGCCGCTAAGACGTAAGTGATCAGGCATTCATTGTATCCTTCCAGAGCAAAATTCATTTCCCAATCATACTCGGGAGACCAGTGCCAATAGAGCACATCTTTTCCGCCTTGAGTATGCCAAGTCCAATCCATTTCTTCCCAAAGGGTATTGATCCGCTGAGCAACAGCTTTTTCCGCAGCTGATCCATCTTTGTAATATTCTCTTACAGCAAGAAGTCCCTGCATCAAAAATGCAGATTCGACCAAGTCTGCACCGTTATCTTTTGGGCTGAAAGGTTTCGTCTTTCCAGTTTTCCCATCAATCCAATGCGCCCAAATACCATGGTAACGATCTGCTTTCTCCAAAAATCCCACAATCTGCTCCATTCGTTTTACTCCCTGCTCTCGGGTCACCCATTCCCTCTCGATCCCGGAAATCAGTCCAAAAAGCCCAAATCCCGTTCCTCCAGTAGTGATGATATGTTGATCATTTTCCGGATAGTCTCCATCTAGGTGAATCCGCTCAGCTGCCATTCCGGAGTATGGCTCTGCACCGTGCCAGAAGTAGCGAAAGGTGTAGTACTGCACCATGTCCAGCAGTTCCTCTTCAGTCATTTTGCGGGTAGCAGTTTGCTTGGAAGCCAAGACCACTGTGTCTTGAGCTTGATTTGCCCGAATTTCATAGCTCAGTTTCAGCTCAGTACCAAGATCCGATACAAAGTCCAGGTATAAGGTGTCTGTGGTTTCACCCCGTTGGGTAAAAGTTTCTCCATCCAAACTTACCCAAACCGAATAGCTTTTCGCCGCTTCGGATGGATTCCATCTCAGTTCCACATGCCGGTCATAGGGATCTATTTTTAAAGTACCGGTATCACTTTTTTCATTTTGGCAGGAAACAAGACCCAATCCAACCAGTACAGGGATGAATTTTCGTAAGTGTTTCATTTCAGGTTTATTTAAACGAAAATACCCGAATAATCCTGAAATATTGGTTTTCAGGAAAATCCGGGATTTTCAATTTTTAAAGATGTTAGCGAATGCTGACTTGGCTTCCGCTCTTCCTACTCGAAGTTTTTTTTTATTAATAGCCCGGATTTTGAGTCAGGGTTCCCCCGCTGATGTCAATTTCAGACTGAGGAATCGGGAAGACCTCATGTTTGCCCGGGGTCCAGTTGATGCCCAGATCATTGAACACCTCTTCCGCTTGTCCTTGTCTTACCAAGTCAAAATAGCGGTGCTGTTCCATGGCCAGTTCCACTCTTCTTTCTTGCCATATTGCAGTTCTAAGTTCGGCTTGATTGGTTGTGGTGACATCCTGAAGAATAGCCTCATTTCCTTGACGGGCACGTTCACGCACCTGATTCAAGTAATTCAATGCGTCGGTACTGTTTCCCAATTCATTTGCTGCCTCAGCTGCAATCAGAAGAAGGTCCGCATATCTGAACAAACGGATATTTGCACCGCTGTTTCCAAATCCGATAGGAGGGCGCTCAGGAACCCAAGCCTTTTTACTAAACTTAGCTCCCGCACCCATATTTGGATCCGCTTTTACCACTTCTCCGGTAGATAAGGTGTCACCGTTGAAAATCACCGTTGCCCCCAGTCTTGGATCATTTTCCTCATAGGCAGCGATCAGGTCATTGGAAGGATTGTTGAATCCCCATCCGTTGTTTGGATTTCCCCGGATTCCCTGCACTTCGTTAAATTGAGAAGCTCCGCCACCTTGCTCCAAGCCGACAGTAGAGACCTCAAAAATGCTCTCAGAACTATGCTCACCTTCTCTTCGGAAGATGGCTTCATAGTTTGGATAAAGCGCATATTCCCCGCTGTTGATGACTTCCTGTGCCAGTTGGAATGCGGACTGAAAATCATTTTGAAACAGGTGGACTTTTGCCAAATAGGCTTTTGCCGCTCCTGAAGTAGCTCTTCCAAGATCAGTAGCTGAATATTCAGATTTCTCCGGAAGATTGGCTATCGCAAATTCGAGGTCGTCCTCTATAAAGTCATAGATCTGCGCGGCAGATACCTTTGGCTGCCGGTATTCATCCGGATTCAACGGTCGGTCTATCAATGGAATGTCTCCATATGTTCTTACCAGGAAGAAATAGAAATATGCCCTGAGAAACCGAGCTTCACCCAGCAGTCTCGTTTGAAGCTCTGCGTCCATTTCGATATTTGGCACATTGGCCAAAACCTGATTTGCTCTGAATACTCCCTGATAATAGCCGCTCCAGATTCCGTTGACGGCGGTGTTATTGGCATCAAAAGTGAAGTCGTTGATGTCCTGAAGGAAACCGGCGTCACCCGGAACAGAACCTTTGTCTGCATCATCCGAAGCAATGTCTGTGATCCCGATATAGGAGAAAACATGGACGTTGAAGTTGCGAAGATGGGCATAGATTGCATTCACAGCTTGCTCAGCCTGATTAGCATCTTTAAAGAAATTGTCTGAAGTCAGTTCACCTTTGGGAGCTTTTTCCAGAAAATCTTCCCCACAGGAGACCATGCCTCCCATAGCCGCCAAGCAGAGGGAAAGCGTGAAGATTCGATTTTTTATGTATGATTGCATGATAGTCTTTGGGTTTAGAAGTTGGCCGAAATACCTACGTTGAACGTGCGAGCGATCGGATACAGACCGGCGTCATAGCCAGTTCCGAGCACGTTTCCTCCACCGATTTCAGGCGTGTATCCGGTGTATTTAGTCCAGGTAATCAGGTTGGTACCTGATACATACACTCTGAAGTTTTGGAGCTTCACTTTATCCAAGGCTACTGTTGGAAAGCTGTATCCGAGTTGAACGTTTCTCAATCTGAGGAATGAAGCATCCTCGATAAAACGGTCAGAAACTTCGTAGTTGTGTCCACCATTTGTCACTCGGGGTTCGACATTGCTTGTGCCTTCGCCAGTCCAGCGATCCAGGTATGAAGTTTCAAAGTTGTAAGTGTTGAAGCGAACTTGCTTTTTGGAGTTGTAGACTTCATTTCCGACTGTTCCGTTGAAATCAGCTGCAAAGTCTAGGCCTTTGAAATTAAATCCAAAATTGAAACCGTAAATCAGATCAGGAATCGGACTTCCCAAGATCACCCGATCGTTGTTATTGACCACGCCGTCTCCGTTGGTGTCCTCAAAAATCAGATCACCGGGTACTTCAGGCCCTCTTTTGGGAGTGTTGGCGAGTTGCTCTGCGTTTTGAAATACTCCTGCAGTTTTGTATCCATAATAATGTCCGATCGATTCTCCGACAATAGTTCTTGATCCTAAAAGACCGCTAATTCCAACTGCTCCTCCAAAGATGGCTTCATTGCCTTCACCGATATCCAACACTTTGTTGTTGACAGTGGAAGCGACTATTCCGAAGTTGTAACCAAACTCACCTTTTTGTTCTCTCCAGTTTAAGCTTAAGTCAATTCCTTTGTTTTCGACCGAAGCGGCATTGACGATTGGATTATTTGACGCTCCCACATAAGCAGGAATGGGCACTCCGACCAAAATGTCGTTTGTCCTTCTGGTGTAATAATCCAACTCACCGGTAAGTTTGTCGTCAAAGAAGCCGAATTCCAATCCGATGTTAGAGGTGACTGTTTCTTCCCATTGGATAAATGGATTGGCCAATCTTGTCAGAGTCGCACCGTAAACTAGTTCTTCATTTTCTCCAAAAACCGCATTTTGATTCCCGGTTACGACTGGTCGTCCTTCATAGAATGCGATTTTATCGTTTCCGATGATTCCCCAGCTCCCCCTGATTTTCAATTCAGAGAGGGTGTTTTGATTCTGTAGAAATCCCTCTTGTATCAGTCGATATCCCAAAGCGATGGAAGGGAAGTTCCCGAATCGATTTTCTGCGCCAAATCTGGATGATCCATCTCTTCGGAAAGTACCGGTTACCAATAATTTGTCTTTGTAAACATAGTTGGCTCTGAAAAGAAAGGATAGCATAGACCAATCCCCGGCAGTGTTTGAGTTGGTCTGGGAGGTGAGTTCACCCGCACTGAGATACCAAAGTGATGGATCCTCGCCGGGAAGATTTCTGCGTCCTCCTCCCAAAAACTCCTGGTAAAATGACTGGGTAGTGATCCCTCCAAGCAAATTCAGGCGGTGATCATCCCATTCTTTGTTGAAGTTGACTGTGTTTTCCCAGAGAATATTTCGGTTCCGGCCCGAGTTGACCGAAATGGAGTTTTCCTGATTCTGTTGGGTCGGGGATACAAAGAATACCGGTGTAAAGGTTTTGCTGTCCTGAAAAGACAGGTCTAGTCCAAAATTGCTTCGAAAGGTGAAATTCTTGAGGAATTTGACATCCATGAAGAAGTTACCTACACTTCGGTAGTCGTTGGTTTGATTGTTTGAGTTGTACTCAAATTGAGCAGCTGGGTTTCCAACCGGAGCAGTGTTGGTGTAAGTGCCGTCTGGATTTCTTGGATCAAAAATCGGATAAGCTCGGTATGCATTTCCGACTACTCCAGGTTCGTTTTGCTGATTGAAGTAGATGAATGAGAAGTTGTGCCCAAAGGTCACAGCTTTACCAAACTTATATTGGTTGTTCAACCGGACGGTGAGTCGTTCAAACTCCGATTCTTTAACAACCCCTTTCTGATCAAAATAATTGACACTCAGGTTATAGCTGGTATTGGCGTTTCCGCCACTAGCTCCCAGATTGATGCTTGACACAGGAGCATTCCTGAAGATCTGATCTTGCCAATCTGTGCCGGCTCCATAGTCGTTGACATTGTAAATGGGTTGATTTCCTACGTTTTGCTCCAGTTCATTGGCAAGCTCTGCAAACTGTCGACCATTGACCAAGCTGATTTTATTCGCAACCTGCTGAATCCCGGTGTAGGCATCGATGCTGATTCTTCCCGGTGTATCGAAAGAACCTTTTTTGGTGGTGACAATCACCACACCGTTTGCACCCCTGGAACCGTAGATCGCAGTAGCCGAAGCATCTTTTAGTACTTCCATCGATTCCACATCATTTGGATTAATAAAGTCGATGTCATCCAACAGCATTCCATCCACCACAAAAAGCGGATTTGAATTATTCAAAGTGCCTACCCCACGAATTCG
>DATIAI010000647.1:0-14246 GCA_035458065.1 Algoriphagus sp.
CTTTCGCATTCAGATCTTGAGGAAACGCTCAACCAGCAGTTTGATCGGGTGACGATCTATCGCACCCTAAAAACCTTTTTGGACAAAGATTTGATTCATAAAGTCCTCGACGATAGCGGCGCAACAAAGTACGCTCTTTGCTCTCATGGAGAGACGGTGCACAATCACAGCCACGAGCATGTGCATTTTAAATGTGAAAACTGTGGGGAAACAACCTGTCTGGAAGATATCATTCTCCCTCAAATCAAACTTCCTGCAGGATTTGAAAAAAAGGAGATGAGCCTGTTAGTTCAGGGCATTTGCGAAAAGTGCCACTAAAAGTCAACCGGCTCAGGTGACTTTGATTTTTTTGGGACGTCCGAAGGCCAAATCACACCGGGAGGCAAATCAATTTTTGGGGGAGTGAGATTTTCAATTCCTCCATCACCGTCGTCATTATTGCTGCTACCCCTTCTGAATGAGTTTCTGGTCATTGTGGCAACAAAATATATCAAAATGACATAAGCCACACCACACATAAAGAGATCTATCATGAGACTGTTCATAGCCAATGATTTTGATATAAGTTAATCGAATGGATATTCTAAATCAATGGATTAATCCATTTCTTTCGTCTAATCCCCATATTTATGATTTTTTTCGGCTTGCTTAATCACTTGGATAGGTGGATATTTGCGCTCTCTAATTTGTAACCGATGATTATCAAAACAAAAAAATACCAGCTCGAGACTGGAACCTACATCAAAATGGGCCTTAAATCCATCCTAAAAGAACAATGGTGGGTTATTCTGATTGCCCTTGCGATCTGCTTCGGATATTTCTGGATTGCTTCCATTTGGTGGATTATCGGTGCTGTGATCGCTTACGGGCTTTATGTTCTTTTCTGGACTATACAATTCACCGGAGTCACCCAAATGGAACAGAATAAGCCAATTTTTCAAAAAATGGCCTATGAAATCGACAGCCGCCAAATTCTTATGAAACTCAATGCCAGAGAAGGGATGCCTATCCAGTGGAATATGATCAAGCGCGTAGAACTCACCAAGGATGCATTTGTACTTTACCTTTCCAAGGCTCAGTTTATCCACCTTCCTTTCCGAATCTTCAATACCGAAAATGAAAAGAAATTTCTTGAAACAATATTGAAGCGAAAGGAATTGATCAAATAACGAAAAGCCCTCCGAGAAACCAGAGGGCTTAATTTTTGTCCAAAAGGGAATTACATCTTAGGCAAAATAACGGTATCGATCACGTGAACCACTCCGTTGCTCGCTTCGATATCCGCAGCAGTTACGGTTGCATTGTTGATCATGGCTTTTCCGTCTTTCAAGGTTACCGTGATGTCCGAACCTTGAACGGTTTTTGCCTTTTGGCCATTTTTCAGATCCTTGGACATTACCTTACCGGGTACGACATGGTAGGTCAAAACCGCGACAAGCTGAGCCTTGTTTTCAGGTTTCAAAAGGTTTTCCACAGTTCCTGCCGGTAGTTTTGCAAATGCTTCATTTGTTGGAGCAAAAACTGTAAACGGTCCATCACCTTTCAAAACGTCGACCAGATCACCGGCTTTGACAGCGGCCACCAGCGTGGACAAAAATTCAGTAGCTACAGCTAGATCAACGATATCAGCCTCAACTTCATGAACGTTGGTTTTTTTTGGAGTAAAAGATGAAACGAAGAAAATCGTCATCACCATCACAAGAGAAAGTACTTTTTTCATGGTAGATATAAATTTGGTTTGTGATTGGCGAACAGTCTGTTTTAAGTGATTGTTTGTCAAAGAATTGTTAAGAATCTTAAGTGGAACAAATCAGGTAAGTACGGCAGGGAAATTAGATAAGCGGATTTTAGTTTTTGTTCAAAACTTTCTGGAAAAACTTCCTGAGCCTTTTTTCAGATATTTGGCCCATGCAAATCAAACTGATCGCAATCGGGAAAACTGACCACCCGTCCATCCAAAAACTTTTAGAGGAATATTCCTTACGACTTGGTTTTTATGTCAGGTTTGAACTGGATATCATCCCGGACCTAAAAAATACCAAATCCCTTTCCGAACAGGTCCAAAAGGAGAGAGAAGGGGAATTGGTCCTCAAAAAAATTCAAACTTCTGATGATTTGATACTGCTCGATGAGCGTGGGAAAACATTTTCTTCCATGGAGTTTTCCGATTTCCTCCAGAAGAAAATGAATTCGGGACTCCGGCAGTTGGTCTTTGTCATCGGTGGCCCATATGGATTTTCTGAGGCACTTTATTCCCGGGCGAACGGGAAAATTTCGATTTCAAAAATGACTTTTTCCCACCAAATGATACGACCATTTTTTGTCGAGCAGCTCTACCGGGCTTTTACTATCCTCAAAAACGAGCCCTATCATCACGAATGAGCACCTAGAGTACTCAATGTTAAGTTTTTAGCAGGTCCTTTTCTAATGTTACCAAATTGTTAACTTTGGACTGTCGGGTTAACATTAGATTCATCTCGGATGAAAAAGGTCCTATTCACGCTCTTACTTCTGATAGGTTTGGCTCAGGTGGCCAAGCCTCAGAATGATTTGCTGAAGCATGAAAATCTGACCTTTGATTCTGAATTGGAGTTAAAAATTTGGAAATCTGGAAATGAAGATCCATTCCAACTATTCCGGGCGGTACAAGCTGACCAAAGCGGCCCCGACAATGCCTGGACCAGTCTGGTGGAAGAACTTGATTCAAAAGCTTTCAAAAAAGGAGATGAGCTCAATTTGCTCAGGATGATTTTCCAAAAAACCCATCAGAAACTCCTCAAAAAATATGAGCTCCATTCGACTTTCAACGCGATGCTATCTGAAGGAAAGTTCGATTGTGTAAGCGGATCGGCTGCTTTGGGACTTTTGCTCGAACGATATGGTTATTCATTTGACATCGTAGAGACCGACTTTCATGTTTTTATTGTGGTCAATATGGAGGGAAAAAAAGTAGTGTTGGAAAGCACTCTTCCAATTGGTGGAATGATCACTTCACCTTCCGAAGTTCAAGCCTATTTGGATGCATACAAAGCTGATGAATCCTCCAAATTGAAAGTTCTCAATCAAGGACTTGCCGGTCAACCAATCGACTATAGTGACAACTCCATTTTCAGAATCGTCAATCTGAAGCAATTGGCGGGACTTCAATATTACAATGATGCCATTGTGCATTTCAACGCGCAGGCTTTTGGGCAGGCCGTTGATCAACTATCCAAAGCGTATTTGCTGTACCCTTCGGATCGGATTCTTGGCCTTCGTGAGCTCAGCATTGACTTGGCTTACAAACTTTCGGCTACGAACTGAAAAAGTAGAATCGGGCTTCTGAAAACTAGAAGCCCGATTTCATTTCCAGATCAGGCAATTTTTTGAACCCGGAATGTCCTTACATGCCAAGTTTTCAAGAAAAAGCAGAAAGGCTGTTTTAATGATGATGGTGTCCGTCCGGACCATGCACATGCCCGTGCTCAATCTCTACCGGTTGGGCTTCCCGGATTGAAACAATTTTCCCTTCAAAATACAAATCATATCCTGCCAGGGGAGAGTTGAAATCCATGTGTACGCCCAGGTAATCAACCTTGGTGACTTCCCCGCGCATCTGATTTCCTTTGTCGTCCTGCATTGGGATCACATTTCCGATCTTGAGCAAGTCTTTGTTCTTTTTACCGTCTTCTTTGAAGTTGGCTTTTGGAATGATCACTCTTTTAGAATCATCATAGTCTCCATAGGCATTTTCAAAATCAATCGATACTGAAAAAGTATCTCCTTCTGATTTTCCCAAAATTGCCTCCTCAAACTTTGGAAGAACATTTTGGTGTCCTAAGAGAAAATAAAATGGGGAATCTTCAACAACCGTTTCATAAACTTCCTGACCGCTTTCCCCATCATCTACCCGAAGGGTATAGGCCACTGCTATTACTTTATCTTTTTCTGCTTTCATGTCTCAAATTTAGCTTTGGAATTAACGGAACAAATATGTCAACCCCACTTGACCAACGAAATTCTTCCGATCATACCCTGGTACAAAATATTGATCTGGTTGATTTTCCAAAAACCACTTGTAATTAAGAGTACTTACATATTGGAATTTACCCGAAAGCAAAAAATTGCCAAACTTCCATTCGGGTGCCAAACTAAAAACCAGATCAACATACTTGTTTCTAAAGTCTTTGGATGCCTCGTATCTGTAATAATAGAAATCGTTGTTGTATTCGATTCTTTCAAACTGAAGACCGATTTTTTTCAATCCCTCCACCCAGGCAAATCCTACAAATAGTTGATTGGCGGCCGGCCCATTTCCAATCCCCAAAACCTGACCTTGATGCGTGTAGCCATGACGTACGTGGTCATGAATATACCATGTACGCAACTGGCGGATTTCTTCACGGATTGTCTGACCCGAAAGCGTCATTTCCGAACTGATCTCAAGGAATCTTCCCGGCTTTTTCAAATTCATGAGGTGGGCAAATCCAAAGGTAAATGCTCTTCCTTGCTCGGGAGTAGTGATAAACTCCTCAAACTTGCGGCTATTGCCTCTCGTGCCATATTCCCCATAAAATTCAAAATGCCCGGCAGGACTCAACCATCTGAAAAATCCGGAGCTAAACTGTTGGCGCTTATCCCGGATTGGGTCGAAGACATTAGAAGGCCCTTTTCTTCCATTGAAAATCGGAAGTAAGTCGCTGAAATTGGCGACATCCTCCCTGTAAAGGTGGTTGACTGACCCATATCCCAAAAACAATCCAGGGACCCACTTAGGTTGATAAGTCAAAATCAAACCTGCCAAATACCGGTTACCATTTTCTCGCTTGGGGATGTAAACTGGGTTTTGTTGGATGTTATAGTCTGGCCAGGGAGGCAAAAATTCGGTAGACTTCAAAAAGCCTGAAATCGCCTGCCCTTCGAAGGATCCGATTTGCGTTTTGACAGGTTTTCGGGTATTTAAAGTGAAATGGAGAAAACCCGGGGCATTATTTCCCAAGAGAAGTGAATTTCTTCGGCCAGGTCCCCACCAGAGATTTTCTGTGGAAAGTCCCAAAGAATACTCCTTTAGGTTGAACCTGAGACTTGATTGCCCCGCGTAAACTTTGACAAAAGACCCTGTACCAAACCGTTCCGGCATGTCTATTCGGTTCATGTATTCGTAATAAAACAGGATCGTAGCCTGATGTTCTAAGGGAAAACCAATGTAATCCTTGTTTTGGGCTACCAACAATTCCGGCTGGAATTGAAGGCTAAACTTCCCATACTCTGCATAGACTCCTGGGCTAAAAATCTGCTGAATACCTCGGTTGGGAATAAATGCGCCGTCATTTACCCCAAATGCATAAGTTGAGTTGTATTGGAGTTTGTAAACTCCAGGCATCACGAGAAATTTCCCTTTGCCTTCGTTTCCTATTCTCCCATGCAAATCTGAATTGTCCAGATCCACAACGGAACTGTCCAAATCAAATCCATTTTCGACTCCAAATGCTTCAGTTGGAAAAATCGGTCTGATCATCCAGGAGGACGCTGAGTCAACTTTTCCCAGAAGCTGTTGCCTCCTTAAGTATTCATCCAGAACCGGTGTCCCAACAGGGATTGTTTGAGAGGCTGCATGGAAACACAATCCCAAAAACAATAAAAAGAAAAAAGAAGTCGGTAGAAATTGTAGTGTCTTTCTCATTCCTCAATTAGTTTGAATAGCTACAACTTCAATTTTGGCGATAGACCAGGACTCATCGCAAATTGGGTCTGGCGAGTTGGTTGCTATCAAATCTCCTCCCATGTAAATTTTTATATTCGGATTGGAATGATCGATAAGTTTCGAAATGCTGTATTGTGTGGTGTAATTCTGGAATGCCCCAAAAAGACAAAGTCCCGGCATGTTGGTCCTTACGGCACCGGATTTAGGGACATTCTGCCGAAAGTAATCATTGGGATAAGACTGGTATAGGCAATAAGTCGATTCACAGGGCGAGTTGGAAAAAGTCGTCCGAAACACTTCCTGACCATCATACCCCATATACCAAAAATCTGGACCTCCCAGACCATCGTCAGGGTTTCCATCCCAAGTGTCATGAACCAGGATATCAATGGTCACTTTGAGGTAATTGTGTGCAGGTATATTTTGAATATTTACAGCTACCTCTTCATTGTTGTAGTGCCCTACTACGGTGTCATTCTGAAAAACCAGCAGTCTGGCATTTTCAAACCCGGCTAAATCCAAGTCTGAAAAATTATTGGAATACACGACTTGTTCTGATTCTACGGTTGGAAGGCAGGAAGTCATGGATATTAACAATCCAAAAAGTACTCCTACCTGCTGGGCATTTAACCAACTTATATTTCTCATCAATTCAGTTTTACTCAAAAATCAACACGACAAAGAAACAAAAATCTGACCAAAGGAGCCCATCATTCTGAGGAAAGAGGCTGCTGCTCCGGTGGGATTATTTATTTTTGCCCAAACTATTTGAATTACCCATGTCCACTTTTACCATCGTTGCCGGAGCAAGACCCAATTTCATGAAAATAGCTCCGATTATTCATGCTTTTCAAAATCAGCAAAAAGCCGGAGTTGATGTTCACTTTCGATTAGTCCACACTGGACAGCATTACGATAAAAAGATGTCGGGAGATTTTTTTGATCAACTCAATATTCCTGAGCCGGATGCAAACCTCGGAGGAGGTGGCGGCACTCAGGCGGAGCAAACCGCTGCGATTATGGTTGCATTCGAAAAGGAACTGATGGAAAACCGCCCGGATTTGGTCATCGTGGTGGGAGATGTGACCAGCACTTTGGCTTGCTCCATCGCTGCCAAAAAACTCCAAATCGATGTCGCACACGTCGAAGGCGGAATTCGTTCCGGTGACCTCTCCATGCCTGAGGAAATCAACCGAATGGTCACCGACAGCATCACAGATCACTTTTTCACTACTTCAGAAATCGCTAATTCAAACCTGAGAAAAGCAGGTGTGGCCGAGGAAAAAATCCATTTCGTGGGCAATACCATGATCGATACACTCATGGCTCAACTCCCGAATTTCAAAAAGCCGGAAGGAGAAATTTTCGAAAATCTGAGCCCGGGAAATTACTTTGTGATGACCATGCACCGCCCGGCAAACGTAGATCAGGAGCAATCGCTCAAAGCGATGATCGATGCTATCCTTGAAGGAACAGGGGGATTACCCATCTTTTTCCCAGTTCATCCCAGAACTGCCAAAAACCTCCAAAACCTCGGAATTCAAGCGCCAAACCTACATCTTTGCGAGCCTTTGGGATACCTGGAGTTCAATTATTTGGTAAAAAATGCCAAAGGTGTCATCACAGATTCCGGAGGAGTGACCGAGGAAACTTCCGTGATGAATGTGCCTTGCGTGACTTTGAGAAACAATACCGAGCGCGCTGAAACCATTCACATGGGCACCAACGAATTGGTTGGCACCGATCCTGATAAACTTAAGCCTTATCTTGACAAAATCATGAAAGGCGAGTGGAAACAATACCAAGGTATTCCACTTTGGGATGGCAAGACTGCTGAAAGAATTGTGAAGATTTTGATCGAATCCTATTCTTAAGGGATGAGCAAGAAACGGATCCAGGAATTGGTAGAAAAGCTGGAAATGAAAACTCACCCAGAGGGAGGCTTCTTTGCTGAAACCTATCGATCAGCTCAAGTCTTAAAAACTTCAAGCGGAGAAAGAAATTTGGCCACATGCATTTTCTTTCTTCTCCGCTCAGAGGATGTCTCCCATTTTCATCGGATCAAAAGCGATGAGCTATGGTTTTGGCATGAAGGAAGTCCGCTATCCGTTCATTTATTGGGAGAAAAAGGGCATGAAATACTCAAGCTGGGGCCCGTTGATGATACAATTGCTTTGCCACAACAGCTGGTGAAAGCCGATACCATTTTTGGAAGTACTGTTGACGAGTCCGACAGTTATGCATTGGTTTCTTGTGTAGTGGCCCCGGGTTTTGATTTCAGGGATTTTGAACTTTTCAAAACGGAAGAATTGCTTCCGCTTTTTCCAGAAGCTGAAGAAATCATCCGAAAACTCACCTGATCCTTAGCTCCCATATTTCAGCACCAAAGCCAGTTGACCGGCATGGTAAGCGGTGTGGGTTACGATTCTGCCCAAAGCCTCAGCTTTTGATTTTTGCCCAAACTCTTTGGTTTCGATGACTTCATCCCAATTTTCCTGAGCCAATATTGCCTTTTCTAGCATTTCCGCAGAGTAAGACGCGATTTCTTTAAGCTCAGCGAGATTGGTCCATTCACCGGTGTCTCTTCCGGCAATCAGAGTTTTCGCAACGATTTTTACCTCAGCGAGGTCGAAGACATTTTTAGCAAAAAGCAATTCTACTTCCGCCATATGTCGGATCAGAAAACCAGCGGAATTGGGACTGGCTCCATTCCTCTTAAGCAGGTCAGATTCTTGGACAACGTCCAGTAGTTTGGTGAAGCGGGTTCGGCCCTCGGCCCAAAGCGCAATCAGTGAGGAGTTTGTCATTTGAGTCTTTGATTAGTCTTTCCAACCCCAAGGAGCCTCAGGAGCCTCCACTGGCTTGGTCAAGTCGAATTTAACGCTAAAAAGGGTATCAGATCCCAACCTTCTCAGGTTATAAGTAAAGGAGGTTTCATCGACTGTAATCCACCAAACATTGCCAACAGCTGCTGGTAGCATACTTGCAGTAAACTGATCTGCCGGGAAAAACTGAGTCGTCGCCGATCCTGCATTGGAGGCTTTTCCCCCGTATTGCGTCACTTTATCTTCTGATCCATCTGCATGACGATGATCGTGCTTCAATTGGATCAAGCCTGACTCATCTTTTGTCAAAACCCAAGTACGTGAACGGTCCTCCCCGACGAAGAATGGAATCCGGATTCTGCCATCCTCACAGGATCTGACATGCATCACAAGTCTACCTTCAAATCTCGGATCGGAAGCCGGAGAAACCAATTGGCCTTCATAAGCTTGACCGCAGTGAGACGCCAATTTGCTCCAAAATTGTTCAGCACCGGTGATTTCTTGAGCATTCACCTGAAGGCAAAGCAAGAAAAGTGTAAGGGAAAAGAAATACTTCATGGGTTTGCTTTTTTCCTAAAGTAATCATTTCAATCACTGAAAATAAAAAAGGCCCCTTTTCGGGGCCTCAGGTCATCGTGGTATGTATTAATTAGAAAGAAAACGCAACATTGAAATTGATTTTTGTTCCCGGAGCAAGACTTGAAAAAATCTGGTCTTGTGCTCCGTAAGAGCTGAATACCATTTCTCGCTTCTGATTCAGGATGTTTTGAACACCCAATCCAGCCTGGATTCTTTCATCTGCGCCAAATGATTTGTTCAGGTTGAAATTCAATGAGTGGAAAGGCACTGAAAATGTGTCAGTTCTGTTACCAAAACCCACATAATTCAACGTGGAACCCTGAACATTGTAAAACAATCCTGCTTCAATTCCAGAAGTAAAGCTATTGTATGAAAGTCCGGTGTTGATGATAAAAGGCGCCTGACCAGCCATCTGACGGGTATCGTTAACCACTTCACCTTCTTTCGCCGAAAGAGTTCTGGATCTCAGTTCCGACTCGGACATTTTGATTTTGGAATCAGTCACAGTGACGTTAGCAGTCCAGAAGAAATTCTCAAGAGAAGGAGCCACAGCGGTCAAGGATTTTCTGAATTCAAGTTCCAAACCTGCAACGGAACCGTTCCCCACATTTCGTGGCTGGAATGTACCTGGGTCAGAAAGGAACTGGACAATTTCAATTGGTTTCTCAAATGTCTTGTAGAAAGCACTTACAGAGAACATTTCACCTCTTTGCTGGAACAATTCCCATCGCAAGTCGAAGTTGTTGATTCGGGTAGAAGTCAGATTTCCATCCCACAAAACCTCAGTACCACCATTGGTAGTTTCCGGATATAGTCCCCCGATGAAAGTTCTACCGGTGATCGGATCAAGGATTTCAGCATAGGAAAGCTCCTTGAAAGACGGTCTTGCAGTAGTTCTTGTCGCAGAAAGTCTCAAGTTTTGATTTTCCTTTAGGTTATAAATCAAGTTTACCGTTGGGAAGAAATCCAGATCATCCAGCATTTCCACCAAGTCATAGACAATTGTTCCAGTTTGGTTGGTACCGGTGTAGAATTGGTTAAACTGCTCCACTCTCAATCCAACGACTGCCTTCAATTTCTCAGCTGGGTTCAATTCCATGGAAGCATACCCGCCCATTGTGGTGGCATAAGCCTCGTACTCATTGGGATTGTTTGGGATAAAGTCAGGGTTATATCGAACGCCGTTTCTGTTTGTAGCAGAAAACAGGTTTTCTTCAGCCATGATCTGGTTAGGATCACCGGTCAATTCCGTGTCACCTGTCGGAAACTGGAAACTTTGGATATTGAAAAGTCTGTGCTTAAATGAATAGCTTCCTCCGAATTTTAGCTTTGCGTCTCTGTTCCAGACAGCCATATTTTTTGTGATATCACCTTTTCCAACCAAGTTTTCTTCCTGAAGAGATCTCCAAATTCGAGCTGGTAGACCTACCTCTGTAGAAATATTATTGGTAGGCAATCTGAAACGGGTGAATCGAATATCCGGATCCTCGATTGTAGATAGAGTCGGTGCAATTTTCCAGCTTACTTCCCAGTCTCTTCCGCTGAAAAAGTGTGTACCGGAAAACAGGACACTGGTCAATGCTCTCTGGCTATACTCCAGGTTGTACTGTTTTGCTTCAAAGTTTGCTCCCAAGTTGGTGTTTTCGAAATCGAAAATACCGGCTTTGGATTCTCCATTCTGAAGGTGCAGGATGTTGATTTTGTATTTGGAGGCATTGGTTTTCAAAGCAATTCCAGCCATTCCACCCAGCAAAACACTGTTTACACCATAATCACCTCTTTGCTTTTCCAAAGACTCAAGTTCTGTTTCTGTTTCGCCGATTGGCTTAGCAAACAGGTTAAACTCTGCGTTTTGATAATACTCTGTTTCGTTTTTGTAAGTCACAGCAGCGTTGTAACCCCAAGTCACCTTTGGTCTTGCAATTTGATTTCCCAAAGAGAAAGAAAGTCCAAAATCCATCAAACTGGACTGACGTGTTCCGCCGAGAGTCTTGTTAAAGTCACCCAGGATTTGCTGGTATTCCAATCCAGCTGGGCTGTTTGGATTTCCGACCACATCACCATACTGCGGGATGTCAGTTCTTCCACCGGTCGGAATTGCGCGGGTTCCATCGTCAAATCCCAACCAATCTGTTTTGCCACCTTCATAAGTGATGTAATTGTTGTTGAAGTGCATGGAAGGATTCAAACCGCCAGAAATTCCCAATCTCATGGTTTTTTCCTCAGGAAAATCTTTGGTTTCGATATCCACCACTCCACCTGTAAAATCAGCTGGCAGCTCAGAAGTGAAAGACTTGGAAACGATGATATTGTCAATCACATTGGTTGGAAAAATGTCCATCTGAATCGTATTCCGATCGGGATCCAATCCAGGAACGTCCATTCCGTTCAAGACGGTTTTGGTATATCGGTCACCCAGACCTCGGACATACACGTATTTGCCGCCTTCGATGGAAACGCCGGTTACACGCTTTACCGCAGAGGCGGCATCGCCATCACCGATTTGGCGGAAAGTGCTTGCTGAGATACCATCCAAAAGATTTGGTGCTCCTCTTTTCACTGACATCAAAGCTGATTCGGTGGTCCGGATTGCTGCAGCCTGAACGGTCACAGTTTCCAATTCAGAAGCCTCTTCCTTCATCAGAATGTCATTAAGGACATTGACCTGGCCGGCATTTACCACCACAGTGGTCAATTCAAAAGTTGTGTAGGAAATGTAGGACACCTGAACGGTGTAGGTGCCTGGAGCTACCTGGATTTCAAACTTACCGTCGAAATCGGTTACTGCTCCGGTGGATAATTCTTTTACTAATACAGAGACACCGAACAAAGGCTCTCCTGTAGATTCTTCATAGACGGCACCTCGAATGGTACCATTTTGGGCAAAGGCAAATCCTGCCAGCAATTGGAAAATTACGACTAGGACAATTGCCAAAGTTGCTTTTCGCATGGATTGGTTTGATTTATTTTTCATACAGCAAATGGGTGAATTCAATGGAGAAACCCGAAAAGAAAGGGTCCTTGCAAGACCTTTCTTTCCGGGTATTTATTTGATTATTTGAAATCAGCTAGGGCATTGGCAGCAGCAGCCCAAGTCCAGCCGTTGAATACGGATTTGTCAGCGCCTACTGTGTTGGCTTTGGCAGCAGCGATAGCGGCATGAACATCTGTTCCGTTTCTGAAAGCTTGTTGTAGCGTTACGCCTTCAGCAAGTGTTGCTTCAAGTTTTGAGAATTTCAGGATTCCACCTGTAAAATTGGCGATGGTGTTGTCACCACTTAGGGACAAATCGCCTTTTCCTGCATTGTTGTTGGCAGATGGAGCAGGGAAATTGAAGAAGTATAGGTTTTCAAAAGTTCCTCTGGCACCGGCTCTGAAATCAGCAAATTCAGAGTTTGGATGACCTTTTACTGAACCGTTCTTAACTGTGTGAGCAGCATTGTATGCACCTTCAGGACCATCGATTTCAAGTGCGTGGTCTGTGTTGACTCCACAGATGACGATGAAATTATCCAAAGTACCAGCCCAAGACTGATCAGTATCTACAGCATCGTCGCCGGAATTCCACACCAAAGCATTCTTTACAGAAACTGTTCCGCCAAACCACTCAATACCGTCATCTTGGTTTGCAACCACTTCGACATTTTCGATCACTGTACCGGAACCAACTCCACCAAGAGTCAAACCGTTGATTTCGTTTCCTTCACCGATATTGGCACCGCCATGACGGATAGAGATATATTTTAGCACACCGGAATTGTCCGCGTCATCATTTCCTCCATAAAGTCCGTTGATGTCAGATGCAGGAACTCCTTCAATCTGGATTTCCTGAACATCTCCAGCGAAAGAACCTTTGGCACGACCCATGATCATCAATCCGCCCCAAAGACCTTCCAGTGTCGGCTCCATATTTGGAGAAGCGATTTGACCCGGTTCGATTTCATCAGCAATCGTTGTAAAGATGATCGGTTGAGAAGCAGTTCCAACTGCATTGATTTTAGCGCCACGGGCGATGATCAGAGCAGAAGCATTTGCTCCTGATCCAACTTGGCCTTTTACAACCACGCCTGGTTGAATGTTAAGAGTAACACCGGAAGTCACGGCAATTCTACCTGCCAGGACATATGTTTTGCCGGTTTCCCAAGTGGTGTTAGTGGTAATGTTGGAAGTGATTTCGACACTTGATCCAGTGTCGGTATCCGTCTCCGGTTTGTCATTTCCTTCGATACAGCTGGTAAGTCCCAGAAGGGAAGCCGTAACAAGCATTAACAGGTAATTGTACTTTTTCATTTTATAGGTAGAATTATGGTTTTGCATTTTGATGATGCAAAGCTGACCTCAATTTTCCCTACAAGAGAATTTTACTGTTTATGCTTTTTTTAAAAATCCAGACAGAATTTAATACTGAATTAACAGCAGAGACAAAAAAAAAGGCTTTCCTGCCGGAAAGCCATGCTAAGCTTGATTTTATATTACTTCAATGTTACGGCCTTATTAATTGGCACTTTTTCAAGGAGGGTTCTTACCAGGCTTCTGGTGCTCACATTGTCAGCTTCAGCTTCATAATTGAGCAAAATCCGGTGATTTAGCACATCTTCTGCGATTTCTTTGATGTCTTCAGGCAATACATAATCCCGACCATCCATGAATGCAACTGCTTTGGCGGCCAAATTCAAATTGATACTGGCACGTGGAGAAACGCCAAACATGATGTATTTCGCTTCGTCTTTTAACCCGTATTGCGTCGGGAATCGGGTGGCAAAAACCAACTCTATAATATAATGCTCCAATGGCTCGGCGATGTTGACCGCATTGATCTCATTTCGGATGTCAAAAATATCCTGCTTGGTAAGGATCGGTCGTACTTCGGAAGAGTACTGCATGTTGGACATGCGGCGCATTACTTCCATTTCATCGGATTTGCTGGGATAGTCGATATGCACTTTCATCATAAATCTATCCACCTGAGCTTCCGGCAGCGGGTAGGTTCCTTCCTGATCAACTGGATTTTGGGTTGCCAATACCAAAAAAGGTCTGTCCAAGCTAAACGTTGTCTCCCCAATAGTGACCTGCTTTTCTTGCATGGCTTCGAGCAAAGCCGACTGGACTTTTGCAGGAGAGCGGTTTACCTCATCTGCCAAAATCACATTGGAGAAGAT
>DATIAI010000648.1:0-8059 GCA_035458065.1 Algoriphagus sp.
AGAACCTGTGAGGTTGAGCTTTTTTTGTTCGCCATATCCCACTACTACTACTTCCTGAAGCAAGGATTCGGATTCTTTCAAAGTAAGATTGATCATCGATTGATTGCCGACCTGAACTTCCTGGGACTCGAATCCGACAAGACTGAAAACCAAGACAGACTCCTGCGAGCCTACATTGATAGAATATCCTCCGTCCAGATCCGTGACTTTACCATTAGATGTTCCTTTTTCCAGGACAACTACACCAGGAAGTGCTTCACCATCGGGAGAGATTACCTTACCTGTCACCGGCAAGGATGATTGAAAAGCCCAGGAGAATGCAATTGTCTGGAGGTACAGCCATCCAAGTAGCAGCATTTTTTTCTGAGAAAGAATCTTGCCCCACCCTGCTTTTGGCACCGATCCCTTGTCGTTTTTAAGTTTCATGAATAATGATTTATGGGTTTTTGATAATTGTTATCGCCCAAATTTGACTCGTTAAGCATGAAATCACGGGGGTGAATCGGGCATGATAGAGGGGAAATCAGCCATAAATGAAAAAAACACCACATGGGTGCTTTTTTCTAATTCGACCTATTCCGCCTGTTCTAAGATCTTGGCCTTGTATTCGGATGGTAGACAGCCAAACTGCTGTTGGAAGGAATTTTTGAAATGCTTGTAGTCATTGAAACCGACTTCTGCGGCGACCTGACTTAATTTAACATTCGATTGAAGGATGATTTGGGCGGCTTGCTTCAGACGCACTGAACGAACAAACCCTGTAATTGAAAGGCCCGTCAAGGATTTGATTTTACGAAAAAGTGTGGACTGGCTCATAAACAACTGGTCTACCATGGTCTCTATTCCAAAGCTTTCATCCTGCAGGTGATCATTGACCAGTTTAATTGCCTTTTCGATAAAAAGTGCATCAATATCTGATTCAAAAACCTCATGCGTATTTGGTTCAAATCGTACTTTATTCAGGAAATATTCCCTCAGTTTAGACCGGTTTTCAAGAATATTCGAGATGCGTGTTTTGATTATTCCCGGATTAAATGGCTTAGTGATGTAATCTTCCGCCCCAGTTTTCAGTCCTTCGATTTCATATTCCATGGAGGTACGGGCAGTAAGCAGAATCACCGGAATATGTGAGGTGTTTATTTGACCTTTAATGACTTCACAAAATTTGATACCATCCATCTGCGGCATCATCACATCGCTGATGATAATATCCGGCAATTCGCTGTTGGTGATTTCCAAAGCCATTATACCATCCTCAGCCTCCAGAATGAAATATTCCTCTTCGAGCAAGTTTCTCAGGTATTTCCGAATGTCCTCGTTATCGTCCGCAATCAGGATAGTGGCGTTTTTACGGGCCCGTTCCATATTGAGATCTCTTCCTTCTTCATGAATTTCATCCTGGTAAAAATCCAAGCTCAATTCACTTGATTTGATTTCTTCATTGCCCATTCCCTGCACTTCTTCCAAAGGGAAAAGAATTTTGACCTGAGTGCCTACACCTTTGGTGCTTTGGATTTTGATTTCACCTTCGTGCAGGTCCAAAATATTTTTGGAAAAAGCCAAACCAATCCCACTTCCCGCAAAATTTGAAGCATCGTTGTTTTGGGCCTGATAAAATCGGTCAAAGGCCCTTTCTGATTCTTCCGAAGTCATTCCTATGCCGGTATCAGACACGATGACTGTCAAATACCCATGATCGCACCTTATCCGAAGATCAATCTTTCCATTCTGGCGCGTATACTTGAAGGCGTTAGACAGCAAATTGTATAACACGATTTCCATCTGGTTGCGGTCAAACTCCATTGGGAAGGAATCCAATTCCGATTCAAAATGATAATCGATTTGCTTTTTGGCTGCCATATTTTGAAAGCTGATAAAAACTTCTTTGGCAAACCCGATAAAATCAGAATAGGTCTTATTCAGCTTTAGCAGACCATGTTCTGACTTTCTAAAGTCCAGCAGTTGATTAATCAATCTCAGCATTCGCTTGCTGTTTGACTCGACCAGCAAGAGTTTTTCACGTACCGGTTCTTTGAAATCAAATTGCTCCAGCAGTTCGGTCACCGGACTCAGAATCAATGTCAACGGAGTGCGGAATTCATGGGAAATATTGGTGAAAAAGGTGATTTTGGCCTCATTGAGTTCGTGTTCTTTTTCTTTTTCGATTTGGATAATCTGAAGCTCAGCACGCAACCTGGCCTGACGGAGGGATATGTATCTAAACAGCATAAAAATCCCAACTGCCAATAGAAAGTAAATCACAAAAGCATACCAGCTCAGCCATGGCGGTGCCTGAATCTGAATCATCAGACTTCGGGAAGGACTCCAGTTAAGGTTGTTTCTACTGGCTCTGATCAACAACTCATATTCTCCCCATGGCAAACCTGTGAAGCTGATTTGGTTGAGTCTACCCAGATTTACCCATTCTCCGTTCATCCCTTTTAACATGTAGGAATAAGCGATATTATCCGGGCCGAGGTAATCATTGGCAGAAAAAGAGAGTGAGAGGTGGTTTTGGGAATAGTCCAGGATGATCTTATCGGTATTCTGAATTGAATTTTCCAAAATCACTTCACCATTTACCTCATCGCCAACCTGAAGTACCTGGTTGTTTACAATCAGCTTGGAAAGTACTACTTGAGGAACCAAAAACTCTTCACTGATCAAATCGGGGTGGAAGGAGGCCATACCATTAGAGCCACCAAAATAAATCTTACCCTCTTGATCCTGAAAAGACGAACCCACATGAAACGAATTGATCAATACACCGTCTTCCCGATCGTAATTGATGAAATTTTTCTGTGAGACTTTAAATTTGGAGATTGATGTGGTAGTGCTAAGCCAAAGGTTCCCTGAATTATCCTGCTCAATGGCACAGATGAAATCATTGATTAACCCGTCTTTCTTTTCATATAAAGCTTTATAGGAAATTTCCCCTCCTGACACCTCCAGTTCTGCCAACCCGTTGGGGGTTCCCAAATACATGGAATTCCCCATCAAAAAGAGGTCATTGACAATGGGTTTGAGCATCGTTTCACCCAAAAGGGCCGAATGAGTAAGAATCGAGTTTCTATTTTCGTCGAAACGATTGATTCCTGAATAAGTGCCAATCCAAATTTCACCCGAATTCCCTTCTTTGATTTTACTGATTCGGTTGTTTTCCAAAGGATTTTCTTCATTTCCCTCTTCAAACTCCCTCCAGACTTCCAAATCCGGATAGCTCCTGAACTCTGTCATTTTCAGCCCTGATTGCTGAGTACCTACCCAAAGCCTGTTTTTGGTATCAAGCAAGACTGCCGTTACTTTTTGACTGGAAAAATAGCGCCGGGCATTCCTGAAATCCCCATTTTTCATCACATAAAGACCATTACCAGTGCCTACAAAAAGAAATTCACCCTTCTCATAAAGCGTGTGAATTTTTGATTGGGACACCTGCTCCTCCAGATGAAATCCGGAGTCCTTGTCTTCCGAATACAAGCCTTCGGCTAAAGTACCCAGATAGGTCTTCCCGGTTTTGGAAATCAAAAGTGAAGTGATGTTTTTATCTGAGATGTGCTGTCTGGAAGTAAGTGAAGCGAAAGAAAATCCCTTGTTTGGATACAATACCAGCACACCACCATGGGAAGTACCCAGCCAGGCGATTCCGTTTTCATCGAAATCAATGCTGAGAATGATCGAGTAATTGATATTTTCCTCTGAGACACTTTGAGGGTTGGTGTTGATCTTTCGAAATCGTTCCAGTCTTTCATCACTGATAAAAAGTCCATCTCCCCAGCTACCAATCCAGAGTCTTCCCAGCTTATCCAGCCCGATACTGACGATATACCGGGCATCAAAATTCGTCTTTTTCCGCTCGATTTTCTGTGTTTCAAAGTCAAATCCGGTGAGAACCGTTTTGGTTTGCTCGTTTCCGATCATCCAGATTTTGTTTCTAATGGGATCCTCGATCAAATTGTAATGAACTTTTCCGGTCTCAAAGCGGATTAACCTCGCTTCAGAGGGGTCATATTTGATAAGCTGGGCTCCTGCCAAGAACCACATGTTTCCAAAGCGATCTCTTATGATATTGTAGATAGGCTGGTTAAAAGAAAAATGCTCTTCAATAACCTCAGCCTTAGGATTGACCAAAAAGACCCCATCATCCCATGTACCAACCCAGATTTTTCCATCCGGACTTTGGTTGATTGAAATAACCCGAAGGGGACTATCCGAAAACTTTTTAAATGCCTGATTCAATGATTTGATCCTGTTTTTACGCGGGTCAAGCACAGAAAGCCCTCCCCCTTTGGTGCCGATCCAAATCAGATTATCCCGGTCCTTAAAAAGTGTTTCGATATTTTCATTTTCCAATCCGGGATAATTGGGTCCGGGCCGATATTCAGAAAAATCGTATCCATCAAACTTGGTAATCCCTCCCTCGGTAGCAAAATATTTGGTGTTGTGTTCATCATTAATCACCCGAGTGACATAGTTGCTGAGGAGCCCTTTTCGCACATTGAGAACATCTATGGAAAACTCCTCCTCTATTTCTCCCTGGAAGGAATACACTGGGCCAGACAATAGAATTAATGACAAAACAACGCTGAAAATCCGCATGACTTCAGGAGGGTTAGTTTGGGTGTGAACTTAAGATATGGCTTTTTCTAAAAACCAGGGTCATAATACTCTTGCAATACAACCGTAACAACATCAATCTGTTTGCATTGAGATAAATTAAGCTTCAAATGCTGTTAAGCAGGAGGTTAATACGATCATTCCACAGGCTAGATCAGTCAGGTATTTTTTAAATTAGAGTAAAAGCAAAAAAAAAGAGGGCCGATCATAGACCAACCCTCTCAGTAATCAAATAGGTGATTATCAACTACTGCACAATTAACTTTTTACTCTGCCAAATTTGACCCTGCTGAACTAAAACGATATAAATTCCTTTTGCGAGCACGCTGTTGATTTGAATTTCTCGGATAGAGCTGTCTGATACTTCCTGAGAATAAACCACTCTTCCGGTCAAGTCTGTGATTTGAACCGATGCAGCTCCAGGTTCGTCGAAAAGCGATGGAATTTCCAAAGTAAGCAAGCCTCCGGCCTGAACAGGATTCGGATAAACATTAAACTCCTGCAATTTTTGCACTACTTCAAGATTAGGCTGGATTGTTTCCAAAACCCGGAGATTCTCCCCTTCTACTGATTCTTTGATCACAATCTTGTCCAACAACGGAGCGTCGGAGCCTCCTATGGGCCTAAATTCAAGGATATTGTTTCCCAGATTCAGATCGACTTCGATAGTTTTGGTTGTTGGACTACCGCCGTTGAAGCACCATTCTCCAGAGTCCTGAAAGCTCTCTGTAACAAAAACTTCCCCATTAACAGAATAGCGCAGCACCCGGTCTACAGCAGCCATGTAATGAATTTCGATCTGGTATTTTCCTCCAGAAGGAACATTTATTCCCGTGAATCTGACTCCATTCGAAAGAACCTGACCCATATTTACCAAACCACCATTGGAAGCTGTACCACAGGTTGGGGGAATTACAGGAGTCCCGATCAATTCAGCTAATTCTGCTTCCAGAGAAATCATTTCAAAAGGAACTTTTTCCAGTTTGATTTTATCAATAAACGGTGCAGCTCCGCTAAATGGGGTAATATCGATGACGTTCACCCCTTTTTGAAGAGTCACCTCAACTTGATAGTCTGCGGGACTTCCTCCCCCAAAGCACCATGCACCTGAGGAAGAAACGGTTTGTTGACCAAGTATCTGACCATTTACCAATAGTCTGAAACTTCTGGCTACTGCACTCATGTAAGAGACATTCAAAACATACGTACCGGCATCCTGTGCAATGATTTGATCAAATCTTACCCCATTGGCATTGACTGTACCCATGTCGACCTGTTCCCCATTTGATGAATTGGCACAAAGCACAACTCTTGCCGCTCCCAGTAAAGTAGCGTCCTCCGCTTCAAACTCAAGGTTTTCGCTAACCAGGATCACATTGGGGTCGATTACTTCAGGGAGTTTTCCCCTGCTTGCGATGGCAATTCTGTCTACGGCTACATTTCCGCTTGAAACCGCAATTCTGATTTCATGGGAACCTGCTGTAAGGAAATAGGAAAATTTTCTTTCTTCCTCTTCATAGCTGTGATGGATCTTTTTCCAGTACCATTCAAAAAGTGGGTTTCTAAGATCTTCCCATTTTCTGAAATCCTCCCCGTCTACAGATACCCAAAGGCTAAATTCGCCTTCTTCATAGGCTTGGACTTTCGCCCAAAGTTCATATTCGTCCGCTTCTTCAACTTCAACTGTAAACGTCAAAATACCTTTATTTCCGGGAGGGGAATCGACAGATTCCTGTCCTTCTATCGATTGGATGAAAAGACCGCCCTGAGCAGTTCCGGCCGCCTGAATTTCCCAATCAGGACCCAGATCAGCTGCTTCAGCTTCAAAAAACTCCACAACGTCCGTTTTCACTATTCCCCAAGTCAACTCGTTTGAAGTACAAACACCAGCTTCCTGAACAAACTGTTCCAAATCAGTCGGTCCGTTTGTGAGAGCGATTTGATCTATCTGAATATTTGAATTCGGAAACTCCAGAGTCAATCGATGAGTCCCAACCCCCAAATCATAAAATCTGGGAATCTGAAACCAAGTGAAGCCTGCGCTGGTCAAAGGAGTGATTTGTGCCAAATCATTTCCATCCATGCCAATACGAATGGCCCCTGGTCCGCCCATAGATTTGGCTCGAATCCATACCCGATATTGATCACCAGTCGCCAAATCAAATTCAAAATGAACTTGCTTTGCGATTGAGCTGGCTCCTTCTTTTTGGCCATTTCCTCTGATGAAAAGTCCATTGGAGGCTGATTCATCCTCAAAAACATCCCACTGATTTCCCAGATAATATCCGCATTCCGCTTCAAAAGCAATAGAATTGACCGGTTTGGGAGTGAAAGGCTGATCCATGCCTTCCAGGTTGTTAGGTGCAGCAAATGTATCCATCGGAATAGATGGAGTAGACTCATGGTTCAAAAACAACTGACCTATAGAGGTGAGATTTCCAGAGTCGTCCAAATAATCAGATTTACCGGAATTATTTGCCGGATTGGCATTGGCTGGATTTGGCTGGAAATAAGCGTAACGCTCTACGTAATCCAGATTTTCCAAATAAGGCAAAGCCAATTGCAAAAAAGCCTCTTGAGTAGCTGTACTTCTGTTAGGGTTTGCGTTAAATTCCGTGATCCAAATCGGCAGTTGATAAATACGATGCACATTGGCCAAATAGGCTTTGAAGCGGTTGAAAATCTCCTGAGGACTGGCATTCGGTGTATTTGCAGGTCCACTTCCCCAGTCGTACCAATGCACCGCTACAAAATCAAACCGTACATCCCGTTCCTTGGCAATCCGATTGAACTCCAATAACCATCCAGTCGGACCTTCCTCCCTTGGAGCAGGCGAACCCAACCGTACACCCAGTCCCATTAAATTTTCATAATAAGCCACCGCTACTTCCGGCTGACAGAGGTTATTATACTGACCGGATTCCCCGTTGCAGTTATCTGATTCATTGAATCCCAAGACATGCGTGGTGGTCTTTTTACCAATCATTGCATTGATATTAGCCGGAGATGCTCCACCGGCACCCCAAGCCATCGGCACATAATCGTAGTTGGGAAGAGGATTTGAACCTAACCCCCAGTTGTAATACCAACCTGCATCCAACTGGTCATAAAATCCTCCGGTACCTTTTTTGGTCACCCAGTTCCATGGAACGACGCGGATAAAACTCACATTCCCTTGCAAGGCGGCTGGCAAGGCATCTACTTCCATATCCTGTTCGGAGGCGATGTACACCTTGCTTTTCCCAGTTCCGTCAGGATTATTGGCGAGTGTTGCCATGAAACCACGCTTCAGCACAAAAGACTGAACGCTGTTGTCAACTGTCAAAATTGCCGCTCCCCTGTGGATCACATCTTCAGTCAATCCCATCGATGCGCCTTGGAAATCCATGGCAGAGTAAACCTGGATCGGAGAGAATGCCGGGTCAAGTGGCCGTATTACCGCTCC
>DATIAI010000649.1:0-7441 GCA_035458065.1 Algoriphagus sp.
AAGGCTGCACGAGCTACGAAGATTACCGGGAGCTTTTTGCTAAAGAAAAGGGAATCGATGCCATCAAAATCATGACCCCAGATCACACGCATGCCTCGATTGCAATTGCCGCGATGAACAAAAAAATTCACGTAGTCACTCATAAGCCCATTTCCAACAGGCTATTGGAAGGCAGAAAAGTGATCGAAAAGGCTAAAGAATCTGGCGTGGTTACACATTTGTTAGCTTGGTCTGACAGGCCGGAATATCGTCAGATCAAGGCTTGGATAGATGAAGGATTGATCGGGGAATTGAAAGAAATCCACAACTGGTCTTATCGACCCGTCTGGCAACAGTGGACCAAAAGACCAACTGAAGCTCAACCAATCCCGGAAGGCTTCAACTGGGAACTTTGGCTTGGTCCGGTGCCCGATTTGCCCTATCACAAAAACTACACGCACAATGTTTTCAGGGGCTGGTATGAGTTTGGAGGAGGATCGGTAGCAGATATGGGACATTACAGTTTGTTTCCACTTTTTGAAACTCTGGGAATCAATCGACCACCTATTTCGGCAAGAGCTTTTGGAACCACCACCCGTGAAGAGATAAATCAGGTCTATCAATGGGTAAAAAATGACGTGGCATTCCCTGCGAGTTGTACCATAAAATGGAAATTTCCCGAGCAGGAAAAGCTGCCCGCTTTTGAGCTTTTCTGGTACGACGGTGGAATGAAACCTTTTGCCTGTGAGGAGTTGGAGATCGACGGCAAAGACACTCCTGAGGAAGGATTGCTGCTGGTCGGCACAAAAGGAAAAATCCTGGGAGGGTTCCGGGGAGAAAATCCTGCTCTTCTACCGCACAGCAAAATGGCTAATCGCCCAGAATCCGAAAAAATCAATTCCCGGGAAATCGAGCGTGACAGAGACCATTGGGTGGATGCCATACTTGAGGGAAAACAAACTCCGGGCAGTTTTATCCGGGCACAATGTATCACAGACACCATAAATTTGGGAGCTGTTGCTCTGAGGGCTAATAAGCAGGTGAATTTTGATTCGAAGCTGCTTAAAATCATAAACGATGAGTCTGCCAACCAATATCTTTCCAGAACCTACCGCTCCGGCTGGGAGATTTGATTAAGTCATCATTTTATCAAGATCCTGTTTTCACCTTTATCATATAAAACCTGACCCAACAACTATTTTAATATCAACCCATTAATTATCCCCTTATGAAAAGTAGAAGAAATTTTCTCAAAACTACCGGGCTCGGCGCAGCAGCTTTGAGCATTGGTTTACCGGAGTTTTCCTTTGGGAAACCAAAAGCCGAGTTATTTAAAATCTCCCTTGCGGAATGGTCTCTACAGCGTCCACTTTTCGCCAAAAAAATGGACCATTTGGACTTTGCCATGGAAGCCAAAAAACACAAAATAGATGCTGTGGAGTATGTCAACCAGTTTTTCAAAGACAAGGCTACCGACAAGGCCTATCTGGCTGAAATGAAATCCCGTGCGGAGGGCGAGGGAGTTACATCAGTGCTGATCATGGTAGACGGAGAGGGACAGATTGGAGCTGCTACTTCCGAAGAAAGAAAACAAACCGTGGAAAATCACAAAAAGTGGGTCGAGGCTGCAAAATTTCTGGGTTGCCATGCCATCCGAGTAAACGCCTACACTGCGGTGCCCTATAGTACAGCCGCTGACAAAGAGCAGGAGGCGATCAACGTTTGCAGTTCCGGACTACGGCAATTATGTGAGTTTGCCGATGATTTTGATATCGACGTGATCATTGAGAATCACGGAGGATTTTCTTCCAACGGGAAATGGCTGGCAGAGATGATCAAGCAAACAGCTCATAAGAGAGCAGGAACACTGCCTGATTTTGGAAACTTCCGCATTCATACAGAAGGAGACAAGATCTTCAGTTATGATTCCTACCGTGGCGTGGATGAACTGATGAAATACGCAAAAGGAGTCAGCCTGAAACCCACCGTGTGGGATGATTATGGAAAAGAACATCCACTGGACTACGAACGGATGATGAAGATCGTCGTAGCCCATAAATTCAATGGCTACGTCGGCATCGAACATGGAGAAAAAGACCGGGAATGGGACAGCATTGACGAGATCCGGGCAAACCTGGATATTATCCGAAGAACCTTGCAGAATGCATAACGAAAGAAGGCTACCCGAAATGAGTAGCCTTCTTTATTTAGTTTTTTCTAAAATAGAAACCGGAAAAATGAAGGCTTCGTTTTCTTATGTTCTTCTGCTGATACCCAGATAGGAAGTCCATCTTTATCCAAAGAAATTTTAGCTCCTTCAAATGGGGGATTATCAATATCCATCACGGTTGGCGCTGATTCCGATATTCTATCCAGGGCTTTGTCGGAAAATTCAGCGGAATGAAGTTTGATTTTCTCAATTTCCTCAAAGGGCTGTGAAATCAGTGTCCGCCCGTCTTCATCAAGTTTATCCTCAGACGGAGCTGGTCTCGACAAAGAATCTTTTCCTTTATCTCCATTAGAACCATTTGTGTAGGGCCACTCTATATTTTTTGAAAATGAGGGCTGTTTAACGCTGGCCAGTTCAGAATTAGAGAGGAGATATGCCAACAGTGCATTTGGGCTGTTCAGTTCACGGTACAATTGGAGAAAAGATACTTCTACCTTAAACTCTTTTTTAATCGAAGATGCCACCTGAGTCATACTCAATGAGTCTAGTCCGATTTCGAAATAGGTCAAATCAAACGTTCCAACATCCACTTTTTCTCCAGAGGCTTGCTCTAACAATTGGACTATTTTTGCCTCGAATTCTTGTTTTAAATGGTTGTTTTTCGCTAAGTCTTTCCCATTATTCTCTGCATTAATGGGTTCAGCAGCTGGGTATTTTGCAGCATTAATTTCTATCTGACTGGTTACCATATTGACATCCAACCAGCATCTTTTTTTATCAAAAGAATAAGGTGGCAAAATCATTTTTACCTGGAATTCTTCGGAATATATTTCATCCCAGTCCAAAGTCAGGCCTTTGCTAATCAAGGAATGTAGCTGCTCCTGAAAATGATTGTGCTCTGAAATCTCCGATCCTCGGTTGAGGCTATTTACGACGGCGAACTCTTTTGCTTCTGCATGCTGCATCAATAAGGTACCGAGACCATTACCCGGACCAACCTCTACAAATGCTGCTTCGGGTAATTCACGAAGTAAGTTTTTAACTGCGGAATTAAATCGAACCGGCAGTCGCATATGCTGTGTCCAATACGCTGTCGAGGTAGCTTCTGCATCTTTCATCCATTCTCCTGTCACAGTGGACATAATTGGAATTTTCGGAATACTCAGGTTTACTCCTTCCAATACCTTTTGAAATTGATCCAAGGCCGGATCCATCATCGGTGAATGAAAGGCATGACTAGTGCGTAGCATTTTTGAAGCGATTCCCTGTGCTTCCAGAGTTTTAGCAAATAGCTCAATCTCATCTGTAGGTCCAGATGCAACACAAAGGTTTGGTGAATTATCTGCAGCCAAAGCCAAACCCTCAGGAAGAATTGCTATGATTTTTTCAGCTGATGATCTGATGGTCAACATTGAGCCTGGATGTAACTCACTAATTAGCTCGCCACGCTTCGCTACTACTTTCACAGCATCTTCCAGACTCATCACTCCAGAAATACATGCCGCTACAAATTCCCCAATACTATGGCCCACCAGTGCGGAAGGTTTGATGTTTTTACTTTCCCACAACTTGGCAAGGGAATAGGAAATTGCAAAAATCGCAGGTTGGGTAAATCGGGTATTGTCCAGTGTACTTTCTTCCTCCTCAGTGACAACTGAAGGATAGAGCAGGGAAAGAATTGAGATTCCTGTATATTTCAAAAGCAGCTCTCCGCATTGATCCAATGCTGATTTAAATACAGGTTCATTGGAATACAATTCCAAACCCATATCTACATATTGAGCTCCCTGGCCCGGAAATAAGAAAACCGCCAAATCAAAATCTCTTTTTCTAGCTACCGGGGCTTTTGAGCCAGAGATCACCTTATCCAAACCCGAAAGCAGTTCTTGGGTATTCTTGAAGGATACAGCAGTGCCTAGCTTATACTTTGCATTATTCTTATTGACATTGTATCCAAACTGGCCCAAACTAATTTCCGGAGTTTGAAGAACCATATCCTTGAGCCGAGTTGCATATTGCTTTAAGCTTTTTTCAGTTTTGGCAGAGAAAAAGATTGTTTGTGAAATTTCAGATGTAGGACAATTCTCTGGTTTGATTGGCAGATATTCCTCTAAAATGATATGGCAATTAGTGCCGCCAATACCAAAAGAACTCACGCCTGCTTTTCGGACTTTGTCAGTATTCCATTCTTCAGTTTTTTGCTGAATAAAAAATGGTGAGCCCTCGAAGTTTATTGCAGGGTTTGGCTTAGAAAAGCCAATGGATTTTGGAAGTGTCTTTTCCTTCAGGGAATAGATCGCTTTTATCAACCCTGCTATTCCGGCTGCAGTGTTTAAATGACCCATATTTCCCTTGACTGAGCCCAATGAACAATATTGGTTTCCTACCTCAGGCCCAAAGGCCAGCTTTAGTCCTTCGATTTCAATTGGATCACCGATTGGAGTAGCGGTCCCGTGGGCTTCAACATATCCTATTTCGGATGGATTTACATTTCCATCTGCAAGGGCCTTACGAATCGCACCTGCTTGTCCTTCTACACTTGGAGCAGAAAAACTGCTTTTATTTCCTCCATCGTTGTTGATACCAACGCCTTTGATGATGGCAAGAATTGGATCTCCGTCTTTTAGAGCCTGCTCGTAATCCTTCAGTAACACTACCCCAGCACCATCGCTAAACATAGTTCCGGAAGCATCTGAATCAAAGGGCTTGCAATGTCCATCTCTACTCAAAATAGAACCTTCTTCAAAGATATGACCACTGTGAATGGGATAAAAAACGGAACTCGCGCCAGCAATTGCTGCAGTACACTCGCCATTTCTTATGCTATTGACTGCTGTAGCTACAGCAACCAGAGAAGTGGAACATGCGGTATTGACACTAACAGCAGGACCTTTCAAATCCAGTAAAAAAGCTACTCTTGTGGCTAGGTAATCTTTTTCATTGACAGAATTGATCTGAATATTACCCATTGTTGCCATTAACTCCTGATCAAAAACCAGATTTTTGGAAAAGTAGTAATTGTTGCCAGACCCGCCGAAAACCCCAATATCGAAATCAGGCCGGTCTGCGATATAGCCTACGGAATCCAATGCTTCAAATGCAACCTCCAAAAAGAGTCGTTGTTGTGGATCCATTACAGAAGCGAGCTTTCGATTGAATCCAAAAAACTCAGGGTCAAAGTCCTTAACATCCTCTATGATACCCCTTGCTTTCACATAGTTCTTTTCACTTCTGGCTTTCTGCTGCTCGGAAGAATCTAATTCCTCGAGATCAAAGAAACTTACGGTCTCTTTTCCCTCTTTGATGATTTTCCAAAACTGATCGCTATTCTCGGCACCAGGAAACCTACTGGCAGTGGAAATGATTGCCACATCCCTATTGCCTCCACCCTTGTTGATTTTTCGAAATGTATTTTCTCTCAGCCCTTTTTCATTTTCGAGAAGAAAAGAAGCTTGAGCCTTAAGTTTAGGGTATTGATATATTTTAGTAACTGTAAATTCCTTTCCGAATGCATTATTGATTTCAATGGCCATTCTTTGAGCTAAAAAAGAAGAACCTCCAAGCTCGAAAAAATGATCCTCACGTCCGACTTGATCCAGATTTAGGATATTTTCCCAGATTTTGGCCAATTCTTCTTCTGTGCTATTTTTTGGCTTTGCATAGCTTTCCTTAAATGGGTTAGGGGTGACCACTTTTTCCGACAGCCCTTTTCGGTCAATCTTTCCGTTGGAAGTTTTAGGAAAACTGTCTTTCCGGATACATCGCGATGGGATCATGTAGACTGGAAATCTCGCTTTCAAAAATGCCACCATTTCTGATTCCTTTACTACACCTCCTTGACTGACATAAAATAGTGTAAGGTATTTTTGTCCATCTTCGTATTCCCCTACGATCACGGCGGCTTGCTCCACTCCTGGCAATTCTGTCGCAACGGCTTCAATTTCGCCAGTTTCAATTCGGAAACCACTGATTTTCACTTGATCGTCGATTCTTCCCAAGAAGAAAATCTCCCCATTTTCTGTATAATATCCCAGATCACCGGTTTTATAAACCATTTGGGTTGTCCCATCTTTGAGGGTAAGTGGAAAGAAGGATTTTGCGGTCAACTCAGGTTGATTCAAATAACCATCTGCAAGGCATATTCCAGAAAAATAAACTTCGCCTGATACATTAGGATCTGTTATGATATTTAGTTTCTCATCCAAGATCAGACTTTCCACTCCGCTGATCGCCTTACCGATGGTAGGTAGATCATCCCAAGTTGATGAATCTTTTGGAAGCTCCAGTTGGGTGACAATACAGGTGCACTCTGTAGGACCATACTGATTATAAAGAGTCGCTGATTTCATTTTGGTGAACAGTGACCTGACAGCTTTTGTGGATTTCAACTGTTCACCGCAGGTCATCACTTCTTCCAGGAATTCCGGATACACCGAGGAGCTTTCAGCTTCATTGGCTATGCCTTGCAGTGCCACAAAGGGCAGAAACAAGCGATTTACTTTTTGCTCATTCAATACCTCAATCAGTGCTCTGTTATCCCTAATGACTTCAGCATCGACAATCTGCAAGGTCCCCCCGGAGCATAATGTGCTAAAAATCTCTTGCACTGAAATATCAAAAGTCAATCTGGTAAACTGCAGTGTTTTGATACCGGGCTTGGAGATTGAATTATCCACTTGCCACTGGACCAGATTGATTACACTGACATGGGGAACACAAACTCCTTTAGGTTTTCCTGTAGAACCGGATGTGTATAGGATATAGGCCAATTTTGAATATTTCTCAACAGGCGAATATGGTGTATCAGGCGCTCCATTTACATCAATGGAGCGAAGTTCAAGGTGATCTTTTTCATTACTTTTCAGGTAAAACTTCACTCCACAATCGGCCACAATCTGACTAATTCTTGCAGAAGGAAAGCTCGGATCAATTGGGAGATAGGTTTTTCCAGCATTAAGAATCGCTAAAATGTTAACTATTAGCTGAATCCCTCTGGTTGTTGTCAGTGCGACAATATCCTCGCTTTGGGCTTCAGACAAAATCCTAGCACTTAAAGCATTTACCCGTTCTTCCAACTCCTTAAAAGTGATTTTTTCTTTACCATTGTCTAATGCAATTTCATCGAAGTATTTTTTCCATGAAAATCTCACCAGATCAATTACCGATTCATTAAAAGTGTTAGTATTCATCGTATTAAAATTTGGCAACTTTATAACTAAAATATTATCAAAGATTTTATATTCCATTTACCCGGGAGATAAAATCAAAAAATTTGACTCTTTTTTATTCCCC
>DATIAI010000650.1:0-23167 GCA_035458065.1 Algoriphagus sp.
TTTCGCTTTTTACAGGGGGAAGAGGAGCAGACAAGCTTTTCGCTTTTCGGGAGTTTTTGATTTGGGATCAAAATGGGCGCGTTTTGGTGAGGGCCATGTCTTCCTGGCTTTTGCTAAATTCCGAAACCAAAAGAATCCAAAGACCTGAACACCTTTTGCCTTCATCACTTTTTGATCCAACCGTGAAACCGGACTGGCAACCTGGAAAAATCTCCCTGTCAGGTGACTTGTTGGGTTCTGAGCAAATTAAAGTCAGGCTTTCAGACCTGGATCTTAACAATCATGTGAACAATACCAGCTATATCCGCTGGGTGGAGAATCTGCTATTCGACCATGGAGTCCGGCCCAAAGAATTACTCATCAATTACCTGGCTGAATGCGTTCAGGGTGATGTTGTGGTGTTGAGACTTTTCAAAAAAGAATCCGGATACTTGGTGGAGGGAAAAGTAGGGGAGAAGCAGGTTTTTTTGTCAAAAAGCTGAATATGGCCAAAGGGTTTGACTTTTTCAATTCCTTATTTTGGAATGGAATTAGGTCATTTTATTCAAATGAAATAAGGATTTCAGTCAAACAGTTTTTCATCCTGTGACCCAAGTCACCGATTTTTCCATCTGAAAATCCGGATTTTTGTACCTTAACATGTGATTCGGAGTCAAAAGATGCGTCAATTATCCAAACTGATTACACTTCTGGTTGCTTTATTGGGCCTTGTCACCGTCTTGGTCGGAGTGATTGGGTTTGTAATTTTTTTATCATTTACCGGAGTACAACTTCCATCCTTAACAGATGAGAAAGATTCCCCTTCGGCTTCAATTGCCGAAATTCCTGTGAATAAAGCGCTTGTTGATCCCACAGGAATGTGGAAAGCACCGGATTGGGCAACCGTGGAGTCTGAGCCAAATGCTTCGGAAATCAAATACGGGAGAGAATTGGTGGCAAACACCGCTGAGTATTTAGGTCCAAATGGGAAAGTAAAGGCCATGTCCAATGGAATGAATTGCCAAAACTGCCATTTGCAAGCTGGTACAGCACCTCTTGGAAATAATTATGGAGCTGTGGCTGCTACCTACCCAAAAATGCGGGCTCGATCCGGAACTGAAGAAGATGTCCAAAAACGCATCAATGATTGCTTTGAGCGAAGCCTAAACGGGCAGCCATTGGCACGTGATTCCAAAGAAATGGTGGCCATGGTGGCCTACATCAATTGGGTTGGAAAAGATGTTCCCAAAGGACAGATTCCAAAGGGCTCAGGAATCTATGAGGTTCCGATTTTGGACCGTGCAGCAGATCCTGCAAAAGGTAAATTGGTCTATGAAAGCCAATGCCAAAGCTGTCACGCAAGTGACGGCCAGGGAATGCCAAAACCTAATGGGACAGGATATTTGTACCCACCACTTTGGGGAAAAAACAGCTACAATCACGGTGCAGGACTTTACAGACTTTCCAGGTTTGCAGGATATGTGAAAGCGAACATGCCTTTGGGCGCCACCTTCGAAAATCCTATCCTTTCTGATACTGAGGCATGGGATGTAGCAGCATATGTCAACAGTATGGAAAGACCTGGAAAAGACTTATCTCAGGATTGGCCCGACATCTCCAAAAAGCCCGAGGATCATCCATTTGGTCCTTTTGCTGACAAATTCACCGAAGAACAACACAAATTCGGCCCTTTCAAACCTATCCGGGAATCGAAAGAAAAATCCAAAAAATGAAAAAGATTGTACTGATAACAATCTTCCTTCTGAGCAACCTGACAATGGTAAAAGCCCAGAAGGAAGGGGAAAAACTTATGGTCAATCCCGATGTTCACTTTCGTGCGTTTTGGATGAATACAGCCTATCCCGGGGAGGATTTCAAGGAAGATTATGCGTTGGGAATGAGTTTGAATCTGGGTACAGTTTTAACCTATCAAAACCATTGGAAACTCCACTTGGGATATCGGACATTTGCCAATGTGGCTAGTTCCCACATATGGGAGCCTGATCCGAGTACCGGCCAAGTAAATCGATATGAAACCGGACTTTTTGATTTGTTGAATCCCAATAAGCGGGTTTTTGGGAAATTGGAGACCCTTTCTTTGGAATATTCAAATCAGAAAATCGGAATAAAAGCAGGCCGAATGGGAATCAATTCCGATTGGATCAATGCCCAGGATGGGAGGCTTTCTCCAACCGCTGTTGAAGGTTTCCATCTTTGGTTTGCTCCTGAAAATCTTTGGAAATTTTCTGTGTGGGGAATCAGCCGAATGAGTGTTCGGGGGAGTAGTGAATGGCTTTCTGTCGGTGAAACGGTTGGCATTTATCCAGTCGGAAGAACCGTCTCAGGCCGGCCGGCCCAATATTTCGGCAATACCTCCAGTGATTGGTTGGGAATTTGGGAGGTGGACAGGAAAATCGGCAAGGACTCAAAATTCCATTTTTCCAATACGATTGCCCAAAACCTCTTTTCTACCTATTGGCTGGCTTTCGAAAAAAACAAAAAAGTAGAATCCAGAATCTGGACTATGGGTTTTCAGGTGGGCTTTCAAAATGGAATCGGATGTGGTGGAAATGAAAATCCCGAAATGAAGTATAAAGAACCTGAGGACAGGAACTATGCACTTTCAGGCAGGTTAGGTTGGAAGAATTCAAAATGGATTACACACCTGAACTATACCCATGTGGGAGGCGAAGGTCGTTGGCTGAGTCCAAGAGAGTGGGGTAGAGACGCTTGGTACACCTTTATACCAAGGGAAAGGAATGAAGGTTATGAATCGGTGGATGCTTTGGTGGGCTATGGTGAGTACCGGTTTCAAAAAATTCCGGTTTCTGTATATGGACATCTGGGATTTCATTGGCTTTCGGACACCGGTGATGAATCGGGAAACAAGTATAATTTTCCCAGCTATCGGCAGCTCAATTTGGGTGTAAAATACCAATCCAAGAAAATCAAAAACTTGGACGTTCATCTGATTTTGATGAGCAAGGAGGCAATCCAATCACAAAACTTGTCACCCAACCAGATTTATAACAAGGTGCACATGCTCCACTTTAACGGGATTTTGAATTGGAGATGGAATTGATCTTGATTTCATAGGTGTAAATCTATTTTCTATTCACATTTGGAAAAGCAATTCCATTTCCCCACCTTTGTGAGGTCGAAGAAATGTTTTCGATACTTGACATCAAGTTAGCAACAGTGAAATACCTGCTTAAGTAGCAAATCAAGAGTTCTCCAACAAAGGATTTTATTCTTCTTCTTCTACTTTTTTGATTCATCAAATTGCCATGCAATTTACCGAATCAGAATTTGCAGTTTACGATCCTTTCGAGAACCCAAGATTTCCTTTTACTTAAATCACTTTATTATTAAGACCATTCGATTTACGGAGTCAGAACTTTCTGATTTCTCAATAACTCTCAAGAGTAGAGTTAACAACTACTTCAAATCCACCCAAAAATCAAAGTTCGCAAATAGAGAAATGATCATCAAGACTTGCGTCATGGTGACTCTTTATTGCACTCCAATTATCCTAATAGCTACTGGAGTGGCGAATCAAACCTGGCAGTTATTTGCTTGCTATATTCTAAGCGGCTTTGGCATGGCTGGAATTGGCATGGGTGTAATGCATGATGCCATTCATGGCTCATTTTCCAAAAATCCAACTGTAAACAAACTACTTGGTTATACCCTCAATATGGTGGGTGCCAATGCAGCGGTTTGGAAAATTCAACACAATGTGCTTCATCATTCCTACACGAATATTTCGGAGGGAGATGATGATATCAATGCCCCGTTTTTCCTGAGATTCTCTCCAAATGCCCCGAAAAACTCACTGCATCCATTTCAACATTGGTATACTTGGTTTTTCTATGGCCTTTCTACCGTTTCGTGGGTGACTTCTAAGGACTTTGTCCGTCTGAAGCGCTACTATGATATGGGGCTGATGAAGGGTAAGAATGTTTACAGAAACTCAGTGCTGAAAATTATTGCTTGGAAGTTGATCTATTTTGCTTTCATTTTAGGTCTTCCCATCGCATTTTCTCCATTTGGAGTTGGAGAGATTTTACTTGCCTATTTGGTACTTCATTTTATTACAGGATTAAGTATTTCCCTGGTTTTCCAAACGGCGCATATAATGCCCAATGTGGAATTTCCGGAGTTGGATGAGAATGGCATGGTAGAAGGTGAGCGTATGCTCCACCAATTGGCTACGACCTCAAATTATTCTGAAGGAAGTCGGGTATTTGCCTGGATGATCGGAGGATTAAACCATCAGGTAGAGCATCACTTGTTTCCCGATATCTGTCATGTACACTATCGGAAAATTGCCCCAATCGTAAAAGCCACAGCGGCTGAATACAATATTCCTTATCATACAAAAAAGACATTTTTTGATGCTTTGAAATCACATTTTGAAATGCTCCGTTTTTTGGGCAATTCTGAAATGGTGCGTGTCAAAGCCTGATTTATCCAATCATGAATAATACTAGAAAAAATACGGTGCCTTCTAATTCACCGCGAGGTGGCAATGTTGACAGACGGCAAGTAAAAAAGAAAAAGGAATCCACCCTGGATCCAAAGCTTTTTGTGAAAAAAGCCAAACCAAGTGGACAGGCGGGGTTTCGTACCGAAAAATCCTTCTTGGATCTGAACCTGAATGAAAGGCTATTGGCTAACATTCTTGCAAAAGGGTACCAAACATTGACCACTATCCAGGAGCAATCCATTTTGCCTCTTCTCGACGGAAGAGATATGATGGCGATCTCCAAGACGGGTTCAGGTAAAACAGCGGCATTTTTGATCCCAATCATTGAGCATGCACTGAAGGATCCGAGGAACTATACCGCTTTGGTAGTGACTCCAACCCGTGAACTTGCACTTCAGATAGAAGAAGAATTCAAAAGCCTTACATCTGGATTGCACTTGTATTCGGCCACCTTTATCGGTGGAACCAATATCAATTCTGACTACAAGCAGCTTGAGCGAAAGCTCCAGGTCATTGTAGGAACGCCGGGCAGACTGCTGGATCTTTCAGATCGAAAGCTTCTGAAATTGAATCAGGTCAATACCCTTGTCCTCGATGAGTTTGACCGGATGCTGGATATGGGCTTTGTCAACGATGTGAAAAAGCTTGTAAACCTGATCGGTAAACGTGATCAGACCCTGCTTTTCTCCGCTACTCTTGAGCCTGCCCAAAAGCAACTCATTTCTACACTGCTTCATAATCCGATTGAAGTAATTGTTGAAAATGCCGGAGGAACGAATGAGAATATTGAGCAGCAGACCATCAAAGTACCAGAAGGAGCTGAAAAGTTTGATATCCTGGCTGGACTTGTAAAAAGTCCGGAAATGGATAAAGTCATCCTCTTTACCGAAACAAAAAGACTGGCCGACAGGCTGGCTAAGAAATTGAATCAGGTCGGCATCTCAGCCGGGCAGATTCATGGAGATAAATCCCAGAATTTTCGAAACAAAATGATCGAGGATTTCAAGAAAGGGAATATACGGGTGCTGGTGGCTACGGACGTCGCTGCCAGAGGAATCGATGTAGCTGATGTTTCACATGTGATTAATTATCAGCTACCGATGACCATGGATGCTTACATCCATCGTATCGGCAGGACTGGACGAGCCGGCAAAGTCGGCCACGCCATCACTTTTGTAAACTAAAATCTGGCTAATGTCAAAAAATCAAAACACGTTCATCAAAAAGCAAAAGGCAGAATTGAGGAAGCGGAAGCAAAAGGAAAAACTTGAAAAAAAGTTGGAGCGTAAAGCCCAGCCTAAAGATGGAAGCCTCGACAACATGATCGCTTACGTCGACGAGTTTGGAAACTTCTCCGATACTCCTCCCGAACCGCCAATTGTTAAAAAAACAAATTCAGCACAAACAAATCAAAACCGAGTAAAAACAAATCAAAATTTCAGAAATCATGAATGAAGGAACAGTAAAATTCTTTAACACTACCAAAGGCTTTGGATTCATCACACCAGCAGACAACAGCGAAGACGTATTCGTACATCACAGCGGTCTGGTTCACGAAATCCGTGAAAACGACAAGGTGAAATATGACCTGGTTCAAGGTAAAAAAGGCATCAATGCCGTTAACGTGAAAGTTGTCCGTTAATCGGAACTCTTAGCCATACCAATCCCCGCAGGTTTACCGGCGGGGATTTTTGTTTTTAGGAGACTTTCACCTCATTATCCAGGGGATTCCCTTTTTCGAATGCAGTAATGTTTGCCAGGGTGATTTTTGAGATTTGTTCCAAAGCTTCTTTGGTCAAAAAAGCCTGATGTCCAGTCACCAGCACATTGGGGAAAGTCATCAACCGGGCGATCTGCTCGTCCTGCATGATTTCTTCTGATAGATTTTTAAAGAATATATTTTCTTCCTGCTCGTACACATCGATTCCCAGAAACCCGATTTGACCTTGCTTTAAAGCTTTGATTACAGCTTTGGTTTCGATCAAAGCACCTCTGCTCGTATTAATCAGTGCCACGCCCTCTTGCATTAGCGTAATAGTCTCACGATTGATTAGATGATGTGTCTCTGGAGTAAGAGGACAATGAAGTGAAATAATGTGGCTACTTGACAAGACTTCGTTCAATGGAAGATATTTCACTCCCAATTGCTTCATTTCCTCATTTTCCAAAATATCATAAGCCAAAATAGTACATCCAAAGCCTTTGGCTATCCTGCAAAAAGCACGTCCGATCGCACCAGTTCCGATGACTCCCACGGTTTTGCCATGTATATTTACACCAGTCAATCCCTCGAGAGAAAAGTTGTTTTCCCTAACTCGGTTGTAAGCTTTGTGGGTTTTTCTGCTTAGGGTCAAAATCAAGGCAAACGCATGCTCTGCTACAGCCTCAGGACTATAGGCTGGGACTCTGACGATTTTTATTCCATGATCTGATGCAGCTTTTAAGTTGATTTGGTTGTATCCGGCACATCGGAGAGCAATTAATTTTATCCCTAACCCCTTAAGCTTTTTAATAATGGGTTCATCTATGTGATCATTCACAAAGGTGCAAATCGCTTCATGGCCTTCTGCGAGCGAAACAGTATGTAAATCCAACTTGGCTTCGAAAAAACTAAAAGTGTGGCCGGATTCGGGTAAAAAGCGATTAAAACTCAACGTATCGTAAGATTTTGTGCTAAAGCAGGCGATTTTCATAGTTATGGATAGTTGAGGTTATTAATAAAATTGGTGACCGAAAATCAAAATTTGAATGAATAAAGTTGAATTCTTTATAGTTTCAGGGAAAATTAAAAACTATTAAATCGAGTATGACTCAAGCGAAACTCACCGAGGGAACTATAAATCATGCGAGATCCTCTCAATTGCCCCGATGATTATCGGGGATTGCCATTGAAAACAACTAAAAACACATGAAAAAGCTAATCTATCTTATTCCATTTATTATGTTCTGGTCTTGTAATGAACCTAAGACCGCAGAAAACACCGAAGAACAATTAAATGAAACCCCACCTACCATCACTGAAGTAGCTATGCCAGATTCCGTACTCCGCCACGTTGTTCTTTTTGGATTTAAAGAATCCTCCAGCCCAGCCGATGTCCAGGCTGTTCTTGATGCTTTCAAGGCCCTTCCTTCTCAGATTTCAGAAATCAAAGGATTTGAATGGGGGACAAATTCCAGCCCTGAAGGATTGAACCAAGGCCTGACTCATGCATTTACGTTGACTTTTCATTCAGATGCTGACCGTGATGCCTATCTTCCCCATCCTGCACATAAAGCTTTCGGAGGTATAGTTGGTCCACATTTGGACAAAGTCACTGTGGTGGATTATTGGACTAAACCCTAATCAGCGGTCGACAGGCAATGTTCCTCCATCAGTTCCAACTGATTCAGAAGCATTGATCACCTCAGTTACTACAAACTCACTTGTTCCCCTCCAGGGAAGCATTCCATTAAATTCTTTATAGCGCAGTTCGAGGTGTTTACCCGAATTGCGCTCCAAGATTGCAGCAACTTCAGGGTCTGTGACGCTAAACCGGAATTCGTTGCTTTGCAATGCTCCGGAGGTTGGGCTTTGGAATCCCTCCTGAACCATTCGGCCTTCCCAGGTTTTGAAAACCACTCCTTTTTTGACAAAATAATTAAGGCTTCCGGCCTTTACTCCTTCTCCAAAAACGAAATAAAACTTCCACCAAAAAAAGACTCCAAGTACCAAAACCAGAATCAAACCGGAGATCCAGACAAATTTTTTCATAATTCAAGAAAATGTTTGATTAAAGATAAACAGAGGACAATTGAAAAATCAGCAAGGATGAAAAAATTAAACCTGACTCTTGTCAATTACTACAATCCTGTCTTTGTTTTGGGCAACTAATTGAATCAAACTTTACTCAGATTTTTTACCAAAAAAAGAGGCTGCCTTTCAGCAACCTCTTAACACAACTTCAATCAACTAACCACACAAAATCCCCATATCCAGCTGCTTCCATCTCCTCTTTGGGAATGAATTTCATGGCTGCTGAGTTCATGCAATATCTCAATCCAGTTGGGGCCGGGCCATCATAAAAAACATGTCCCAAATGGCTGTTTCCCAATTTGCTTCTTACTTCCACCCGAGCCATTCCCAATTCTTTATCGATCGGCTTGTCTATGAGTCTTGCATCAATTGGCTTAGTGAAGCTTGGCCATCCTGATCCCGATTCATATTTGTCGGCCGAACTGAAAAGGGGAGCACCAGTTACAATGCAGACATAAATGCCAGCCTCTTTATTTCCATTGTACTCATTTTGGAAAGCAAATTCGGTGGCGTTCTCCATTGTGACCTCGTATTGGAGATCGTTGAGGCTTTTTTTAAGTTCTGCCTTAGAAGGAGAGGGGTATTTTTTTTCGCTTATCTCTGGCCAGTGGGTTTTGATAAAAGCATCTCTTCCACTACCATTTCTGTATGCATAGTATTCGGTTGGATTCTTTTTGTAATAATCCTGATGATAATCTTCAGCAGGGTAGAAGTTGGTGTACTTGATGATCGGAGTTGCGATCGGCTTCGAGAATTTTCCTGACTTCTCTAATCTGGCTTTGGATTCTTCAGCTACTTTTTTTTGCTCAGAATCATGAAAGAAGACGGCAGATTCATATTGTGTTCCGCGGTCAAAGAAAGACCCACCAACATCCGTGGGATCATAAGTTTGCCAGAATATGTCCACCAATTCAGCATAAGAGATCACCTCAGGATCAAACGTGATTTGAACGGATTCTTTGTGAGATGTCTTTCCGGATGAAACTTCCCCATAGGTCGGGTTTTTTTCTTTTCCCCCGGCATAGCCTGATACCACGGAGATTACACCGTCTAGGTCCTCAAAAGGTGCTTCCACACACCAAAAACAACCTCCGGCAAAAGTTGCCAATTGAGTTTTTGAGGAAAACACTACTTTTTTTTCACCTTCTGGCTCAGTAGCAGGAATGCCTCCGATTTCAGAAGGATTGTTTCCACAAGCCATCAATAGGCTCATTATCAGACTCATCATAAGCATTGAAATTTTTTGCTGGTATTGCATCACGCTAATTTTCTACAGATTTAATTCAGTTTTTGGTCAACTTTTTGCCCTGTTTGTAACAACCTACTTCTCGGTTCTGTTTCAAAAATTTCGAAACATCCCGGGATTAAATACGGCGCAACCAAGAAATTGGATTCCTGAAGGGATTACAATTTGGACGAATTGGATTCAAAGTCCCAATTTAACGACTCAGACCATGAAAAACCTCAATAAACTATTTCTTCTGATTGCCTTTGGGCTTTCAATTGCGAGCTCTCTTCAGGCCCAACAAGGTTCTGGCTTCGGAGTCAAAGGTGGATTGAATTACAATACAAGTGGAAAATATTTTAAGGAAGCAGGGCAGATTTTTTCTAATCCTGGGGATAATATGGGCTACCACGTCGGCGTCTTTTATCAAATGACCAGCTTTGATATTTCTCTCCGCCCTGAGTTGATCTATACTAAAACCAATTTTGAGACCAGCTTGGGTTCCGTAGATTACCAAAAATTTGATCTTCCAATTTTGGTGAAGATGAGGTTTTTCAAAGTGGTGGGTTTTTCTATCGGCCCATCGATGCATTATACCATTTCAGAAAAGTTTTCAATTCCGGAAAATTTTGAAAAAACCGAACCATTTGGCCTCGGATTTCAAATGGGGTTGGGAGTCAATCTTGGGCCTGTAGGTCTTGACCTTAGATTTGAGCGTGAATTGAATGAACGTAAATACAGTTTTGACAATGTCTTGGGAAAGGAAGATTACAAAAATCAGCAGTTGATTCTTGGGCTTTCATTTTTGATTCCAAATAAAAAATAAAGCTAATCTGGTTCTTCGAATGCCTCATTTTCGAAAATACCAAAGGAGAAAAATTAGCCAGACCTCTCTTGATTCTGCCCATTTTTTCTGTCAAAAAATAATACCCAACTGAAGGGAGACCATCGCGGTTTCGGTTCTTCCGGTTTGATAGGTAATGTAGCCCTCATCTGAATCAACTTGGATTGAACCTCTTTTCACATAGGGAATCCGGTCCCCATTTTGGTACATTAATCTCAAAAAAAAGGAATGTTCAGATTCGTTTTCGTTCCGGATTTTTCGGTTATAAAAACCCAAGCCCACTCCGTAACCCAAACTTTCATAATTGGTTGATAATAATGACTCAAGGCTTTCTTCATTGTTGATGGTGTCAAAAATCGTATTGTCAATTTTTGTATTTGTATTTAGGATCTTCATTCCGATGAAACCATCAATAAACGGCGTAAAACCTACTTTCCTGTTACTGAGAAAAACCCGGACCAGTGGCCCGATATTGAAGTAATTGAAGGTAGTTTTAAGTTGTGGGAGATACTTTGTTTCTCTGGTTTTATCGGTTCCTAAATTCATGTAATTCCCCTCAAATCCAACAATAACGGGACTATAGGCCCGGCCCATTTTTGGATTGAATAGCATGGTCATCCCTGCCCCCCAACCAGTTCCTCCCAGGGAATTGTTGAAATTCTCCCTGAATTCCCCTACCGGAAAGCCAATATTGCCGTGGAATCCGACCTGTACGTTTAAAGGGCCTTGTGCAAATGACATTCCCGACAAGGCCGAAAGTGCAATTACAAAAAATAGAGATCGCATATCAGATTTTTTTCTCTAAAATCCTCTTTTTGACTGAAAAACGCTTGTTTTTAGCTCCTTGAAATCCGCAGGAAATGCCAGTGCCGGTTTTTATTTTCGGGGAAAAAAATAATACTGGACTCTTACCTATCCAATAAAGAAATCAGCTTTAAGCTAGGGAAAGCTATTTTACAAGTTTGGAGAAAAATCCTTTAAGCTTTAATGCCTCCTCGTCGTCCACTTTTTTGTCCTCCAGGACATCTTGAATTACGGCAAACATCTCATCAAAAGGTGCGTGCGTTTTGAGATGGTCATTTTTTTCAAGCCATTGGTTGAGCTTGTAGACCTCATAAGTGTTGATATCTCCACTCGACAAGATGCCTTTAAAAATTCCGCTGAGGAAATAGAGGTTGGGAGTGTCTTCATTTTTTGCTCCTAACTCTTCCAGAAAGTTGTTCAGAATAAATTTAATCTGATCTATTTCTTCTGAATTGATTTTACCGTCCTCAATGATCGGCTTGATCTCTTCATGAAGCTTTTGAAAGGCCTCCATTTCGCACAGAGGCTCAAACTCACTGCACCAACTTTTTAAGGCCTGATATTCATTCCGCGTGACGATCCCATCCAGAGATACGCCATAGATCAAACCAGACAGCTGGAAAGCTGCATTTTTTATCTCAGTATTATCCAGGTTTTTCATGGGTTCTTTTTTTACAAAAAGTTACAATCTCTGGACTTCATTTACCTAAACTGAACTAGGTAATTTTTAGGATTATTCAATTTTCACCATAAATAGAAACTCTTTTTTCTTATGAATCTCAGGAAATAAACATACCCAAAAAGGCTTCGCCATAGATTCTTACAAATAAATCGGAGAGGCCCTTTTCCTATTTTTTTAGAAATGAATAAGCTTCCAAAAAAAGATCATTTACCTGAAATTCAATGTAAACACTGTCTTTTCATTGGGAGTTGAAGTCACCTGCAGGCTTCCCCGATGGAGGTTCATGATCTGCCTCGAAATCGCCAAACCAATACCTGAGCCTGTCTTTTTGGTGGTATAAAAAGGTACAAAAATCCGTTCCAATGCCTCGGGAATAATCCCTGAACCATGGTCCTCCACCTGAATTATGGTGCCAAGATCACCCTGTCCCAAAGCTCTTAATAAAATAGTCCGGTCAGCCTGGTTCTGGATGGATTCACTGGCATTTTTAACCAAATTGATCAGGATCATGGTGATCTGATCCGGATCGCAAAGCAACTCCAAATCCACCGGAATTATTTCGGTATGAATATCGATATGATTGGATTTCAGCTCCTCTTTCATCAAGCCGATGACATTTTCAAAAAGACTTTTGACAGCTACCAATTCCTTTTTGGGTTCGGGAATATTGGTGTAATCCCTGTAGGCATTCACAAAAGTGACCAATCCTTTGCTTCTGTTTGCAATCGTGTCGAGTCCTTCCTGAATGTCCTGAAAGCCGTCTTTTTTGATCAAAAAGCCTTCTTTCTGTACATAACTGTCTTCATCCAAAATCGTCCTCAGGGACTCCACCAAACTTGAAATCGGGGTGATCGAATTCATGATTTCATGACGTAAAACCTTGGTCAGATTTTGCCAGGCCTCCAATTCGTTGGATTGGAGTTCAGCATTGATATTCTGAAGGGATAGCAATGACCAACTTTGACCGCCCATTTTTAAAGATGCAGACTGAATGATCAGGTGAAGTCCATTATTTACTTTGAAGGAAATCCGCTGACCGGGCTTCATGTCCATCACTTCTTTAAGAAGTTTTGGAGAAAGTTTTCCCAAGTCTTTGATGTCCCGAAACTGGGGTATTTGTAGCAAATGTTTGGCGGCGTTGTTGATGACGCCGATTTTTCCTTCAGCATTGAATGAAATTATTCCCGTGTTGATATGTTGGATAATCACCTGGAGAAACAGCATCTGTTCTTCCTTTTCTGCCCGGGTTTGTTTGAATACATCCATTACTTCGTTGAAAGCCTTGTTAACTTCCCGGAATGACCCGCCCATTTTACTGTCTGAAGTGAAAGAGGAGGAAAAGTCTGTAAATCGGATCGAATCCAGAAAACGGGCGAGCTTGTGGTTGATCGAGTTGACATAATAGATCATTTCACCCGTCAAAAAAGCCACCACCAGCACCAAAATTCCCGGAGCTAGCCACAACTCCTGAACATAAAACAGCCAGATACCCAAAAACAGGCAAATCGTAATCAGAAGTATGCGGAAAGTAATTCCGATCGAAAACCTCTTATAGACCATATTTTTCCAATCTTCTATAAAGCGAGGATCGGGTCAGACCCAATTCATCAGCTGCCCGGGTGATATGGCCATTGTGTTTTTGTAGGGCTTTTCTGATCAAAATCCGCTCTACGTCCTCAATGTTCAGATGTTCCAGGCTAACTGATTCCTCTTTTTGGTCAGGCTGGGCCATTTTCTGTAAAAAAAGGTCTTCTGGTTGCAGGACGTTGTGGTTGCTCATGATGACCGCCCGCTCGATGCTGTGCTGGAGTTCGCGGATATTTCCTGGCCAGTGGTATTTCGTCATTCGCTTGACCAGTGGTTCTGAGGCTTTACGGATGTCTTTGTTGTATTTTTTGGAATAAAAAGAAATGAAATGATCTGCCAAAAGTGGGATATCCTCGATTCTTTCGCGAAGGGGAGGAAGCTGAATTTCGATGGTATTGATTCGGTAAAGTAAATCCTGGCGGAAAGTATTGTCATACACCATGCTGTGAATTGGCATATTGGTAGCAGAAATCAACCGGATATTGACATCTACGGGACGATTGGCTCCAACTCTGGTCACCTGCCGGTTTTGGAGTACGGCCAGGAGTTTGGCCTGAAGAGGTAGTGGAAGGTTTCCGATTTCATCCAGAAAAAGTGTTCCTTTGTGCGCCTGCTCGAATCTACCGGCACGATCTTCTTTTGCATCGGTAAAGGAGCCTTTTTTGTGACCAAAAAGTTCCGATTCGAATAGGGTAGTGGTTATTGATCCCAGATCCACCCCAACAAACGCTTCTCTGTTCCTTCTGGAATGTCGATGGATTGCCCTAGCGATCAGTTCCTTGCCCGTTCCGTTTTCTCCCAAAATCAACACATTGGCATCCGTTGCCGCCACCCGCTCAATGGTTTCGAAGACCTTCTGCATCGAAGAACTCTGCCCGATGATATCTTTGAATTTATTGTCAATATCCTGCTGAAGGGTGTCCTTTTGGTCCTTAAGTAAGTTGACTTCAAGTTTTTTCTCCCGGAGTTTAAGAGCGGAATTCAATGTGGCCAGCAGTCTTTCATTTTCCCATGGCTTCAAGACAAAATCTGTTGCACCTTCTTTTATTGCTTTCACTGCCAGATTCACATCTCCATAAGCTGTAATTAAAACTACCACCGCGGAGGGATCCAACTCCAGGATTCTGTCCAGCCAATAAAATCCCTCTTGACCCGAGCTGACATCTTTGGTGAAATTCATGTCGAGCATAATTACGTCATACTGCTCGTTGTGAGTGAGGATGGGAAGCAGGTCCGGATTGGTCTCGGTATCTACTTGGGCAAAATGTCTCTTCAAAAAAATCTTAGCAGCCTTTAGCAGGTCTTCGTTGTCATCCACAATCAGGATTTTGCCGAATCTTTGGTCATTCATAAAAAGAAAGATTTTTTGGAGTCTTGCGTCGATGCAAAACCTTCGTCTCCTTGTTCCAAAAGTTTGCCGATTTTTTAAAAGGGATTAAATAGATAGAAAAGTGCCATTTTCGGACGATTTTGGCCGATTTTGGGTTCAACTTTTCCTTGAAGAAGGTAAGAAAAATTTTTCGGCTTTGATCCACTTTTGTTCGGTGGCGGACGAAATTGTTCGAGGATCGAAATTTGCATTTTCTGCAAATCCTGATTTGGAGTGTCTAGAGGCAATTTTTCGCATGGCACAGCCTTTGGCACATAGAGGTCAAGCCAAGTAGGGCATTTTCACACAATGGACAGAAAAATAGAAAAGAAAACATGGACTCTCCGAAGGATCGCTGCCGTAGCCGGTGGCACCATTTTGTTGGGGGGAATTATTTATCAGATCGGATTTGCAGACCACCGATCCACCATGAATGTAGAGCAGGACAGGCTGAGTATAGCTACAGTTTCAACCGGTGAGTTTACAGATTATATCTTGGTGTCAGGTCAGATCGAGCCAGCCCGTACTGTCTACTTGGATGCGATTGAGGGTGGAATGGTTGATCAGGTGGTTCGAGAGTCAGGAGCACTTTTGAAAAAAGGTGACACTATTCTGATCCTCAACAACTCCAATCTCCAACTGGATGTAATGCAGCGCGAGACGATGCTTTATGAACAAATCAACAACTTGCGGCAAACCCGATTGCTATTGGATCAAAACGATCTAAGCCAGCAGGGTCAATTGGCAGAGATCGATTACCAGATCAGTTTATTGAAGCCTCAATACGAGAGGTTCAAGGAGCTTCATGAGAAAAAACTGGTTTCCGATCGTGAATTTGAAGAAGTAAAAGAACAATACGAATACAATGTGAAGCGTAAAAAACTCACCTATACTTCTTATAGAAATGACTCCATCGCCAGATCCATTCAGTTGACCCAACTGAGACTTTCTGAAAGCCGCATGAATGCTTCTCTCACGGGTGTGGGAAATATCCTTGACAACCTGGTCATCACTGCACCGATTGCCGGTCAGTTGGCGACTCCGGAGCAATTGGAAATAGGGCAGGCTATCAACCCGGGACAGCGTTATGGCCAAATTGATATCTTGGACGAATTCAAAGTACGTGTGCCGATTGATGAGCTTTATCTTCCCAGGATCAGTCAGGGACTTCGTGGGAAATTTACTCTCAGCGGAAAGGATTACGAACTTGAGATTTCCAAAATCTACCCAACTATTACCAATGGTCGCTTTGAAGTGGATATGGTTTTCACAGGAGAAAGTCCTTCAGGAATCCGCCGTGGACAAAGTGTAAGAATTCGTCTGGAACTGGGGCAAAGCGAGCAAAGTATGTTGCTTCCAACAGGAGGATTTTTCAAAGATACAGGAGGTAACTGGGTCTTTGTCTTGAATCCATCCACTGGAATAGCAGAAAAGCGTACGATCAGATTGGGTAGAAAAAATCCTGAATTCTATGAGGTCCTTGAAGGCTTGGTCGAAGGTGAAAAAGTCATCGTCAGTGGATATGAGAATTTTGGAGACAACGAAGTTTTGGAACTTAAATGAGTTGGTAAAGCAACTGTTTAGGAATCAATAGCATCTTACAAACAAATAAAATCTAAAAAGTAAAAAATATACATCGGTCATCGGTCATCAAACAACACTATGCAAAACGTTATCAAAACCGTCAACCTTCGCAAGCTCTATGCAACCGAAGAAGTGGAAACCACCGCACTGGATGGAATCCAAATTGAAATCAAAAAAGGCGAATTCGTCGCCATCATGGGCCCTTCAGGCTGTGGTAAATCCACGCTTTTGAACATCATTGGCCTTTTGGACAACCCGGACGCTGGGGAATATTACTTTCTGGACAAGGAAGTGGCCAAGTTTTCTGAACGTCAAAGATCTGCATTGAGAAAGGGAAATATCGGATTCGTGTTTCAGTCTTTCAATTTGATTGATGAGTTGACTGTATTCGAAAACGTGGAATTGCCGCTGCTTTATCTGAAGATCCCTTCTGACGAGCGAAAGAAAAAAGTGGAAGAAGTCTTGACCCGCATGAACATCATGCACAGAAGAAATCACTTTCCTCAGCAGCTATCAGGCGGTCAGCAGCAGCGTGTGGCGATTGCCAGAGCAATTGTAGCCAAGCCATCCGTGATCCTCGCCGATGAACCTACAGGTAACTTGGATTCTACAAATGGCGAAGAAGTGATGCGCCTTTTGGAAGAACTGAACAACGAAGGAACCACCATCGTGATGGTAACTCACTCCCCTCATGACGCTAACTATGCACACCGAATCATCAATCTATTCGATGGTAAAGTGGTGACGGAGAATATTCGGGAGCAGTTTCACGTGTGAGGTTGGGAAGTATGGGAGTATGGAGGTAAGGAAGTTCCATTCTAGGCATTGGCGTCCTTTGGTTTGGCAGCTTTAGTAATTTGTAAAGTTGCCCGAAAAGCTCCCATGCTGTTCATAAGGGCATAAGCTTGGGTATAGAAAGAAGAAAATTCTGATTCAGAAAGATATTTTCTTCTTTTTGCCTTATGCAGACAAGTGACTACCTCTGCTAAAGATCTTAAAGAGTAGCCTACAAACTTTCGAAATTCTTTATTGGATTGACCTATAGATCCCTCTGCAATATTCAAAGCAATGGAGTCTGCAGCCCTTCTGATTTGAGATATGAGATTGTATTTTTCCTCGGCTGGAAAATTACCTGACGCTTCAAAGATCAATTCACCGAAATCCATAGCAGTATGCCAAATCCTTAATTTTTCAAACTTGAAACTTTCCATTTAATTTTTATTTGAGTTCTGGTAAATAACTAAAATACAATTATTTAAATAATTAGATAAAGCAACCCCCTTAACTTCCAAACCCCAAACTTCCAGACCTCCGAACTTCCAAGCCTCCCTGCTTCCGAACCTCCTAACCTCCCTGCTTCCCAACTTCCTAACCTCCACCGCCATGCTCCGCCACTACTTCCTACTCGCAATTCGGAACTTCAAGAAGTTCAAGTCAATTTTTGCCATCAACCTTTTGGGACTTACTCTTGGATTGACCACAGTGATATTGATTTCGATGTGGGTCAAAGATGAGCTGAGCATCAACCGTTATCATGACAATTCGGATCGGATTTATTCCGTTATGACCAACCACGACAACTCGGGAGGAGTAGTCACGTGGTCAATAACTCCGGCAGAAATGGCTGAAGCCATGAAAGCCGAACTTCCCCAAGTGGAAATGGCTGCCGCTGCTTCGCCTTTCATTTCAGGAGTTGTTTTCGAATCGGGAGTAGAAAAAATAACAGTGGATGGCCTTTTTGTAGATCAGGCCTACCTCGATATGTTCAGCCATGAATTTATCGCTGGAAATAAATCGAAGGCTTTGGTCGGCATAAATTCAGTGACCCTATCCGAATCAATGGCCAAAAGTCTTTTCGGCTCACCAGAAAATGCAATTGGCAAATCCCTGAAATGGCAGGTTTTCAATTTCAACAATGAAGTCGAGGTCACAGGGGTGTATCGGGACTTTGGAGCACTCGATGTAGAAAAACCTCAGTTCTTGCTTGCTTTCCCATTTTTTAAAAACTTACTAGGTGATGGAGCTCACTGGGGTAATTTCAATGCTTCGACTTATTTGCTTCTTCAGGAAGGGACTGATATCGATGCTTTCAATCTTCAGATCGCCGATTTTATCAAAAAGAAAGAATCAGGATCTAATGTGACTCCCTTTGTACAACTTTTCTCTGATACTTACCTGAATGGAACTTACGAAGACGGCAAAGTTGCTGGCGGAAGGATCAATTATGTCTGGGTGTTTTCTGGCATAGCCTTGTTCATTTTGCTGATAGCATGTATCAACTTCATGAACCTCACCACTGCTAGATCTATGGCGAGAGCAAAAGAAATAGGAGTCAAAAAATCAATGGGCGCAAGCCGGGGAGGCATTTTCGGACAATTTATTGTTGAGTCACTTTTGCTGACATTTTTGGCTTTAATCCTCGCATTGGTTGGAGTTTATGCATTACAGCCAGTATTCAATGAAGTAACCTTAAAGCAGCTCAGTTTGGATCTTGAACTGAATGAGATTCTTATTCTGTCCGGTATTTGGCTTTTCACAGGATTACTGGCAGGAATTTACCCATCACTTTATTTATCCAGATTTAAGCCTGTTCAGATTATGAAAAGCAATCTGAAAGGCAGTTTGGGAGAGTTGCTGGCTAGGAAAGGACTGGTTGTTTTTCAGTTCGGCATTTCTATGGTACTGATCATCGGAGTGGTGGTCATTGGCAAACAGATGAATTATATACAAAATCAGAATTTGGGATATAATCAGTCGCATTTACTTCAGGTTCCTTCCGAGTCTGTTTCCGAATCCCAGTTGCCGGTTGTTTTGGAGCAAATCAAAACAGTACCAGGAGTGGAAAACGCCTCCAGCCTGAATCATCCTCTGATCGGTTTGGAAAGTTCCACCATCGGCCTCACTTGGGAAGGAAAAAATCCAGAGGAAGAGGTGAAGTTTGAAAACATTTCGGTCAATCTTGGATTGGTAGAAACCATGGGTTTCGAAATGGTCGCAGGAAGATCCTTTTCACCTGAATTTGGAGAGGAAAACACTAAAATCATCCTCAATGAAGAAGCTGTCCGAGTGATTGGATTTGAGGAGCCTGTTGGTCAGATCGTCAATCTTTGGGGAAATGACATGGAAGTGATCGGGGTGGTAAAAGACTTCCATTTTGAGTCGCTGAAAGAAAATGTCAAACCTGCTTTCCTAAAATACGATGCGAGATTTGCACAAAATATCATGATCCGGATCAATTCTGAAAATCAGCAGCAAACCATCGCCGGAATAACGGATGTCTTCCAAAATATCCTCGGTCAAAAGCCAACTGCTTCCTTTATGGATGAAGCCTACCAAAGCCTTTATCTCCAGGAGCAGCGGGTGTCGGTACTTTCTGAATACTTTGGAGTGATCGCCATTTTCCTGTCTTGTCTTGGACTTTTTGGGTTGGCTGCATTTACAGCAGAAAGCCGCAAAAAAGAAATCGGAGTTAGAAAAGTGCTTGGCGCTTCCATGAGTGGAATCCTTGCCCTGATCACTCGGGACTTTGTTCAGTTGGTAATGATCTCGATCTTGATTTCACTTCCATTGGCCTGGTATTTTGCAAATTCCTGGTTGAAAACCTATGCCTTTCAAACCAACCTGAGTTGGTGGATTTTTGCTGGCTCTGGAGCTTTACTTTTATTGATTGCCATTCTGACAGTTGGTTTCCAGGCTTTCAAAGCCGCATCTTCCAATCCAGTGAATTCGCTGCGAAGCGAATAGAATTCCGCATCCCAATTAAGAAAATGCATTTACCATTCACCATTTACTGTTCACATTCAACCTACCAAGTGCGGGTGAAAACTGATGACTGCGACTGAAAACTGATCACTCCCCACTTGCTGCCCACTGAATTCTAAAAAATGACCGTCAGCGACCAAATAGTCCCTTGACGGACAGATCGAAAATCCTAAAAAAGGCCTGGGAGCTAACTCTAGGCCTTTTTTGCCTAATGGCATCTTCTATGCAACCTTTTGCTTAAGACAAGCATCTCATTTCTGAAAGCTAAGCCAACTTCTTTATCACATTGATTTTTACCTTCTGATTATGCTGAAAAACCACTTCCTCATCGCTCTTCGGAATCTCAAGAAACACAAGTTTTATTCGCTGATCAATATTCTCGGCTTATCGGTGGGCGTGGCTGTTTGCATGATCATCTCCCTTTTTGTAGTCAATGAGATCTCCTACGACCGCCACTTTACCAATGCTGAACGGATCTATCGGGTTCATAGCGACATTGTATTTGGAGGAAACCATTGGGATATGGTTCTCGCTCCGGCTCCAATGGCTGAGGTGCTTCCCCAAGATTTTCCGGAGGTTGAAGCTGCGGTACATTTTCGAAGTAGAGGTTCCTATCTCGTGAAAAAAGAAAACGAAAATATCAAGGAGGATGGAGTCATCTGGGCAGGGAAGGATTTTTTTAAGGTCTTTGATCTTCCAGTTTTGGAAGGAAATGCTGATGAAGCTCTCACTGAACCCAATACCATGGCCATTAGCAAGAAGGCTGCGGACAAGTACTTTCCAGGACAGGAAGCAGTGGGGAAATCTCTGATCTTGGATCACGATCAGGAATTTCGAATTACAGCTGTTTACGGGGATATTCCTGCCAATACGCATTTCCATTTCGATTTTTTGCTCGCGACGGCTGGCTTGGATGAGGCCAAGCGGATCGTATGGCTAAGTAATAATTTTCAAACCTACCTGTTGCTTCGGGAAGGTGCCAAAGCCGAGGATCTGGAAGAAAAATTTGATCACCTGATCAAAAAACACATTGAGCCCGAAATCGCACAGGTATTCGGTGAAGGAGCAACTGTGGAAACACTCATGAGCAGTGGTGGCAAGTTGGAATTTAGCCTTCAGCCGCTGTTGGACATTCACCTTAAAAGCGAATTGCTTGGGGAGTTTGAACCCAATTTTAACATCACCTATGTCTACTTATTTGTGGCCATTGCCTTGTTCATTTTGGTGATTGCCTGTATCAACTTCATGAATCTGTCCACGGCCCGTTCGGCTAACCGGGCGAAAGAGGTCGGAATCCGCAAAGTAATGGGCTCTTTCAAGATTCATCTGATCCGCCAATTCCTGCTGGAGTCCCTGGTGATCAGTGGCATGGCATTTATCTTGGCAATCCCGGCGGTTGTTTTGGCCTTGCCAATATTTAATGAGCTGGCAGGCCGAAGTCTAAGCATTCCATTTTCGGATTTGACTTTTTATGCGGTTTTGCTTTTGGGAGCTGGTGTAACTGGTGTTTTGGCGGGTATCTATCCTGCATTTTACTTATCAGGATTCAAACCGATTGAAATATTGAAAGGAAAAGTTTCGCTGGGAATGCGTAGCGGGATGATCCGCAGTTCCCTGGTGGTGTTTCAATTTTCTATCTCCATCATTCTGATCATTGCTACGATGGTGGTATTTAAGCAGCTGAATTATATCCAAAACAAGAATATCGGATTCAATAAAGAACAGATTATCACCGTAGACGATATCTATGCCCTGCAGGATAACAAGCAGGCTTTCAAAAATGAGGTTTTGAAAAACAGCATGATGGAAAGCGGTACCCTGACTGGATATTTACCGGTTTCTGGGACCTGGAGGAGCGATACGCCTTGGTGGGCTGAGGGCAAAGACCCCAAACAAACTGAGAATCTGGTCAGCATGCAAAACTGGTCAGTAGACTATGATTACATCAAAACCCTTGGGATGAAAATCGTGGATGGAAGGGATTTTTCCTTGGATTTCCCGTCGGATTCCAATGCCGTCATCCTTAATGAGACAGCTCTCCGCAATCTCAATTTTGTTGGAAACCCTATTGGTCAAAAGATTTACACCCTGGAAGACGGAGAAGAACTGAGTACGGAATCTACTACTTACAGAACAGTGGTGGGGATAGTGGAGAACTTTCATTTTGAGTCGCTGAAAGAAAATATCGGAGCCGTAATGATTTTTGTGAGTAAAGATCCAACAGGAATCGCTTCTTTCCGCTTCCAATCCCAGGATACTGAGGCAGTCATTGCTCATTTGGAACAGTCCTGGAATCGTTTTGCTCCTGGGCAACCGTTTAACTATTCTTTTTTGGATGATCGCTTTGGCAATATGTATGCCTCGGAAGTCAGATTGGGTAAGGTATTTGGGATATTTGCGGGTTTTGCCATCCTGATTGCCTGCTTGGGTCTGTTTGCTTTGGCGGCATTTACCGCAGAGCAAAGAACCAAAGAAATCGGGATCCGAAAAGTATTGGGTTCAAGTGTTGGAAGCATCTTGATCTTGCTATCGAAAGAATTCACCAAACTGGTTTTGATTTCGTTCGTAATCGCCATCCCGCTGGCTTGGTGGGCTGTACAAAGCTGGCTTCAGGAATATGAGTTTAGGACCGAGATTGGCTGGGCGGTTTTTATCGCTGCCGGACTTTTCGCCTTGGTGATCGCTTTGGTTACCATCAGTTTTCAATCCCTTAAAGCAGCTACTTCCAATCCCGTTAATTCTCTGAAAAGTGAGTAGATGAGGGAGTACGAAGTTTCAAGTACCAAGTATCAAGTACTAAGTACCAAGAAGCGTGAGCCAATAGACTAGAAGCAGAACCTAGAAGCAAGAATCAAGAAGCAACACATCTTCCTAACCTCAAACCTCCTCACATCCCAACTTCCAAACCTCCAACTTCCAAACCTCCCAACTTCCCAACTCCCATGCTAAAAAACTATCTGAAAATCGCACTAAGAGGCTTCGCCAAGCACAAACTTACCTTTTTCATCAACCTGTTTGGTTTGACTTTGGGCCTTTGGGCGGCAATCCT
>DATIAI010000651.1:0-2694 GCA_035458065.1 Algoriphagus sp.
GTTTTTCCCTTTGCTACACCGAATGGGGAACGGATCAGTCCGCTTTTATTTTTGAAATGGAAGTCCAGTTTTTCTCGGACATAAAAGATAACTTTTCCGCTTTTGCACATCCCTTGATCCTTGCCGGATTGCTGGGCCAAATCGGCTTGCTATTGAGTATTTTTATTCCAAAGCCAAAAAAATGGCTGCTTCTCGGAAGTTTGATTTTGCTTTCTGTTATCGTCTTTTTTTTCCTTTTGGCTGGAATCTTATCCGGGAACTACAAAATAATCCTCTCCACATTTCCTTTCTGGATACTGGCTTTTTTGCTTTTGAAGGTCAGATAAAAAATTAACTGAAGGATAATTCCGGAATTCCGAATCAGCTTTTGATTCATCAGAGAAATACTCGATTTTGCCTACCAAAACCTCTTTTAACCGAATGCAACGCCGCCCCTTTCTCCAAAAAATCAGCCTTCTTGGCTCTGCTCTTGTAACTATGCCTTTTATCTCCTATGGTGAAATAGAATTCCCAAAAGCCACCCGCCTCAAATTTATCACAGCCTCTGACGGTCACTTTGGCCAAGCCAATACCGATTTTGAAACTTCACACCGTCAATTGATTGAAGCGATCAACAAAGAAGAAAATGTTGATTTTGTGGTTTTCAACGGGGATTTGATTCATGACGAACCCAAATGGATGCCTGAGGTAAAAAAAGTCTATGACACTTTAAAAGCTCCATACTACACCACCAAAGGAAATCATGACCGGATTTCTGAAGCCTCTTGGGAACAAATCTGGGGCCGACCTGCAGATTTTGCTTTTACCCAAAAAGAAAACAACGGCGTCATCCTCCTCAACTGCTCCAATGAGGAAGGAGATTACCTCTGCGCCAATGTGGAATTTGCAAAAGCCAAACTGGAAGAGTTCAAAGGGCTTTCTCATGTGTTTTTGTTCGTCCACATTTCCCAAAACGATTGGACTCGACATGGGGTGTCTTGTGGAGAATTACTTAATTTGATCGCGAGCTATCCGAATGTCAAGGCCACTTTTCATGGGCACGACCACGATGTGGACGGGATCATGCTTTACCGCAAAAAGCCATTCCTTTGGGCAGGCCACTTCGGAGGCAGCTGGGGCAATCCATTTCCAAGTTACCGGGTTTGTGAAGTCGGAGAAGACGGCAAGACCATCACCTACCTTAAGACGGTGAAGGACGGAACTATTCTGAATGGCCACACCCTTTAACTGCTCAAAAAATCTTACTGAAAAATTTGTTTACCACAGAGGGAAAGGAGAATTGGGTTTAGGTATTCAGGTACTCAATGAGAACTTTAATCAGACAGTCACTTTAAGACCTTGTAGAGGTCACAGAGGAAAAGCTAAAGCTTTTTTTACTTTGATCCGCCAAACAAAAAGTACTAAGCTAAAAGTCAAACCCTATTTCAGTAAATCTTCGTGTTTTAGAGTCTTAGTGGCAAAAAAGCAATATTGCAATTTTCTGAAATGCTAAGCCAAATCAGGATTCCCTCCGTCAAAAATTCCTTTATCTTGCTTTTCAAAGCTTAACCCATCAAACCTACCCATTAACCTATGCAGTACCGGATTTTAGGAAAAACAAGCTTGGAGGTGTCCATTCTGGGATTTGGAGCCTCTCCTCTGGGCAATGTTTTTGACCCTGTAGATGAAAAAGAAGGGATCTCAGCTGTCCATTATGCCTTGGATCATGGAGTCAATTTCTTCGACGTATCTCCTTTTTATGGATTGACTTTGGCAGAAAGCCGACTGGGAAAAGCCCTGGAAGGCAAGCGAAAAGACATCATTCTGGCCAGTAAGTGCGGGCGATATGACCTGCAGGAATTTGACTTTTCCAGAAAAAGAATCCTCCAAAGCATCGACGAATCGCTAACTCGACTGAAAACCGATTATTTGGATCTCTTCCAATTACACGACATCGAGTTTGTGGACAAAGCCATAATCCTTGAGGAAGCAGTCCCTGCTATTGAGGAAGTGGTGAAATCCGGCAAAGCCAGATTCTGGGGAATCACCGGTTTGCCCGTTCGATACCTGGCCCAGATTGCCAGAGAAACCAATCCCGACACCGTCCTTTCCTGGGGACATTACAATCTACTTGAAGACGAAATCAACGACGAACTCGTTCCTCTTTCTCTTGAAATGGGTTTCGGCCTGATGAATGCCGCTCCATTGATGCAGCGAATCCTTTCGGATGGAGCTTTGCCCTCTTGGCATCGCTCTCCTGATGAGGTCAAAGCTATGCAGCCTGTTTTATTGGAGCTTTGCAAAAGCTATGACGTAGCCTTAAGTCAAGTGGCTTTGCGTTATGCCATGGACCATCCTCGAATTGCCACCACGATTATCGGTATGTGCGAACTCGATGTGGTCAAACAAAATGTTGCCGCTTTGGATTTTGAAATCCCTTCCGAACTTCTGGAAAAAATCGAATCCCTTCTGGCCCCGGTGAAGAACAGGATGTGGTTTGAGGGGAAGGAAGAGAACAACATTTGATGCTACGACAGGCTCAGCACAAGTTTCGGATTTCGAATTTTGAAAAAAGAGCACCCCGAATGTCCAAAAATTTGATTTCCTTAATTTACAGGAAACTCCAAAATGAAAATTTAATGTAACGGCTGTGGACTATGGTCCATGGACTGTTGACAAAAAAAAACCTATGAAAGCACTTTTTCTAACCGAAGT
>DATIAI010000652.1:0-2929 GCA_035458065.1 Algoriphagus sp.
CCTCTGGCATGACAGTGCGAAGGAGTTGCTCTCCGGTGCTCAGATTGCTAAAATCAAAGCAAACCAAATTTGGGTCCATGTGAAAGCTGCGTCTAACCAACCCATTGCTGATCTGGATTTCTTTTGGGGAAATTTCCACCGCTTGGGCAGGTCTGGACTTACTGTCAACGAGCCAGTCCCCGGTATTTTCTTGTGCTTTTGCAGGATTAAAAAAGAAAAGAAATGAAAGTGAGACTAGGTGTAAGTGTTTGATAAAAAATGAAATAGCGTGATTTATCATAAAACGGTCTTAGGATTTTTGGGTAGTAAAAGGGAGAAATTTGGCTGAAAGTATGCCTTCCAATCAACTTTTCCATCCGGTAAATCCAAAAATAGTGCATTTGGCCAAAAATAATATTCAGACCTTTTCTCCAACTGCTGTAAAGCACCTTATTGCAGTTTGGAGAATGGGCTGAAAGGTTGAATTTGGTGGGGAAAGAAATCTATTTGGCTGAAATGGTCCTGCCATAAAGCGCCTGTACGTGACGGGCATTGTTTCCTTCGACTTTGTTTATAGCCTCAATTTGGCTTGGAGAGGCTTCAAAGATGTGTTTGGAAATATACCATCTCACGCTTTCTGTGTAGGGTGGAGTGGTCAGTGAACCGCGGTAATTGTAATAATCACCGGCAATTTCTTTTGGGATTTGCCCAAACAAGTCCGCAAGTTTTACAGTCCCGGCTTTTAGCGCTGCAGTTTCATTTTCTTCCTTTGGAATTGCTTTGAGGAATTCATTGATGAATTTGTTTTCCTTTCCTTCCTTGAACAAGACACCGATCACCAGGTACTGAGGTGTTGCATTTTTGTCTTCGTTGGGCATGATATTGACGATGTGCATTTCCATAGGATAGGTGATTCCGTCTATCAAATGCTCAGATGGCGTGTGAAAGTGGGTCTGTTTGAAAGCAAACGTGGTGTCATCCTGAACGATGCTGCTGCCCTCTGCAAAATCCAATTGAACGGTGTGCCCCAAATTTTCGATTTTGTTGATTTCATCCTTGAAATACATCGTGATCTGGTGTTTCCCTTCAACTTCGGCAGTAGAGATGATATTGATGGGAGATTGCTCGAATCCGTGATCCAGTCCGGGAAGTACGTAACCTTGAGCTTTGCCAGCTGTGGCATCAGGAGCGGTATTTACTACTGCATTGGACAGACTGTCTGCCGTGGTTTCACTCGTCTCAGGAGCTTTGGAACAACTAAACATCGCCATTAAGGCAATAGAAAAAAGGAAATTTGAGGTAGTTTTCATACTAATTGAGGTTAAAATGATTTGTTGAATTTATAGGTGGCATTCATCTGAAGTCGGATTGCCGTCCCTTTGGAACGATCGATATTCATTCGCTCTCCCACCAACGCTTCCCAACCAAAAGTGAGGTTTTTGATAGGGTCCCAAAAAATATTTGCAGCTCCATAATATCCGGATTTGTATTGGGAATCGCTGAGATTTTCATTGTCCTCAGCCACTAGTATTCCTGCTGTGACGGAAGAATAAAGGTGATCTTTCCAATAATGTTGAAAGGAAATATTCGATGCATGTAGGTTTAAGGCTTCCAGTTCGTTGGTTCCGTTATAAACCGCATCATAATTGAGGCCGTTGGCACCTTGAATATACTGGGCGACTCCTGTGCCGGTAACTCCCTGGAATTTCAAGCGATCCTTCTCACCGACATGAATTGAGCCTAATATGGTGATCCCGTACCCAGCCACACTGCGAGGCTGATCGCTTTGATATCGAAGTTCCCGGAAGAGTCCCGCAACCTTTATAAACCCGAAATCTCCACTGCGTCTGAAAGATCCAACCAAATCAGGGAATCGCTCAGGCAAGGCAGTGACACTGCCTCCCAGGGTAATTTTCTCCAAAGGATTTTCAAAAGATAGGGCGAAGACGCTTTTCTTTCCAGTAGTTGAAAATCTCAATTGAGGAGTTCTGGAGAAGGTAGAACTATTTGGGCCTTCAAAATCCACCGTCGGTTGAAGGACTTCCTCATCAAAAAAATTGCTCCAAGTCATACCCACCAAAACCCATCGATAAGAGGCATAGGCATGTCGCATCCTAAACAAACCCGTGGCATCTGTAGCATCATTATGAAAATCCCCTTCCAGTTTGATTTTGAGCACCTCATCTTCCACCTCCTGGTGTATATCTAATCCGATTCTGGATTGCTTTGCTCCAGCAAAAAGGTTGGGAGTTTTGGGTTCGCCGACTTTTATATTGGCAGGGACAAAAAGATCCGATCGACCAAGATTTTGATTGTCCCAGACAAAATTGGTCCGACCAAATCCATAAAGCAGAAAAGTTGTTTTGTCGGTTGGGTTTTCTTGGGCAAGTGCAGGAAAGGAGATGGACAATCCGCAAAAAAGCAATATTGCCCAGCCCATTTTTAGACTTAAATGATACAAGGGAATAGACTTCATTTTTTTTTTTACTTGCTAGATATGCAAATTATGGGATGACCAACATGAGAAAAATCAGTAAAATGAAGACGACTTAGTTTTTGATTGAGAAAGTACCTTAAAATTGAATTAAGCAAGAAAAATTTAGATTAATCCTCGGGTATTTTAACAGATTTATGAGAAAATATTGAGGAGTTTCAGCTGATTGGAATTAGGCTTTTGAGGTAATCTTGTAAAAATATTTAGTTCAATTTTTGTGAGATAGCTTAATTAAAATCAAGTCTTTAATTCTGAAAAGCGGCGGAGATCCTCAAAATATCAACGGCAAAGAATGATTGGGTTTGGGCGGAAAAAATTTGTTTTTCATAAGAATTGAATCCTCCGGAAACATATAATTCTACAGACTGTAGCAGATCAAATAGAATATTCGTTTTCAGTCCAAACCCAAAATTCAAAGCTTATGAAACGGACAAGCCTGGTTCTAATCCTGTTTTT
>DATIAI010000653.1:0-2064 GCA_035458065.1 Algoriphagus sp.
TATGCCCCATGTCATCGGTAAACTCCAAATACATCCAAGACAAATCCGGACCTTTTTCTTGGATATGTCTGGCTGCTTCTTTTGACACCAATTCATCTATCTGGAAAATATAGTTTCGCTCCTTATCATGCGGAAAATTGACCGTATCCAGTTCAAATCCATCGAAATAATAATCGAAGGTGAAGTCTCCCGTTTGAGATAGACTCGCTCCCACCAACTTAGTCCGGTTATCCAGCCAAGTGGAAAAAATGGCCGTCTTCATATCCGGTCTGGCTTCCTTCAGAAATCGGAAGATCGTCCAATAGTTATAATTTGGGTCCTCGATTCCATTTCCCCAGACATTGTGCTTGTTGACCCAAGTTCCGGTAAGCAGGGAATTGTAACCCACCGCAGAAATAGTCGGAGTCTCGCTGTAAGTACCAGCATCTCCTCCCATCAGTGCCTTGGTAAATCCTCCGATTTTGCTGATCTCATCAATATGGGGCGTGGGCACTGTATCCATCACATCTGCAGGAATCCCGTCCAAAATCACAAAGAGGACTTTCTTTTCTGCTTTCTGAGCAAAAACTGGTGAGAGAAAACATCCCAGAATGAGGGTAAGGATTATTTTTTTCATGGTAATCATTGGTGAAAATAACCCAAGAATCAGGTCTTGGGGAATAGGGAGTCTTAATCTTTTTTACAAAATACAGATTAAAAAAACCAGTGATCCTGTCTCAAAGTCAAGATCACTGGTCAATGAAGTATCGACTTTATTGCCAGCCAAAAATCTGGTTAAGATTTGGATTCAAAGTCACTTGCTGGAATGGCACCGGACGATAATAGTATTTTGGTTCCTCGAAAGTTCTGGCCTTGTTTTCAGTAACCATATTTCCTCCATTTTCACCATTTTCTAAGTATACATCTACGTTTTCGTTGATGGTTCCTGCTTTATAGTAAATCAATTGAACGCCCAAGCTGTTTTTTTCTTTGTCATTACCGACAGGAATAGTGCTGTTTTTATCAATCAGAATGATATCCTCAATTCCATCACCGGTCATGTCGTATTTGCCTAAACCGGGGAAATACATTCCCTGTGGGATTACTTCAAGGAGTTTTCCGGCATTCCAGCGCATCAAATCATCGTATCTGAATCCTTCCATGGCCAGTTCGATTCTTCTTTCCCGTCTGATTTCCAACAAAACTCCCTGATTTGGACCGCTAAGGTTCGAATATTTCAAGGCCTGAAATCCATCAGGATTACCATTAGCAGCGGCCATAAGCAATGCAGGCATTCCTGCTCTGGTTCTCAATAAATTGACCGAGACATCCAAGACCGACTGGGTCAATTCTCCCAATTCAGCTTTGGCTTCTGCCAGAATGAGCAAAGTCTCCGCATAGCGATAAACCGGAAAGTCAACACTGGCCCGCTCCACATTATCGACTGAGTTCTTATACCCTTTCAACTGGTGATAGCCTGTAAAATTCTTATTCAATGACTGAATATAAGGAGTGGTATTTGGTACTCTTATCCATCCCGGGTACACGAGGGTCTGCATCAATCTTGGATCACGATCTTTAAATTCTTCCACAAAACCTTTGGCTTTAAAATTATTCAGGTCCGTGTAGGGAGTTCCGTCTTTCATCAAATAAGACAATACCAAATCTCTGGATGGAGACTGTTCATAATCTCCAAAAATCCCGGTGTTATTGTCACTGCTTCGGTCTTTGTTGACATCGTAAGCATTGACCAGCAGCACCTCTGGATTGCCAACTAGATTCGTGCTGTTGAAAAGAGTTGCATAATCTCTGGAGGGATTACCGGTGGTATAGATCGAAAATTTACCGGAATTCATGAGGTCAGAGGCTTGCTTGACGGCGATTTTCAAAAAATCATTCGCGGAGCCCTGCAAGGCTATCTCAGGATGATACTTTCGGTAAGTTCCTTCATATAGGGCAACCCTCGCATAAAACGCTTTCACAGCCCAAACTGAAGGAGTTCCAGAGGGTACAGATTCCCTGACATTTGCAACGGCATATTCCAAATCTTCAAAAACTTTGGACATCACAAACTCTCTGGAATCC
>DATIAI010000654.1:0-2857 GCA_035458065.1 Algoriphagus sp.
TAGTCGAATAGAATTCATGAGTGAATTGCTGTGCAACAATGAAAATGTAAAAAAACATCGCAGCATAGAACACTTTCCCTTTCAGATAAAACATTACTGAAAAAGCAAAAACTGATACCAAATAAAAAAAGTACCCTATAAACCCATAGGTGTAAAGCAAAACCGAAGTTCCATTTTCAATATAGCCTGTACTGTAATAAGTCCCTTTTGCTATACTATCATCTACAATATTGTTTCCATGTCCGATCAGATAGCCAAACCAATCAGTATTTTCAAAAAAGGCAATGCGAAATGCCTGCAACAAATCAGCTCGTGAAGATAAAGTAGTGAGGTTGAAGATCAGCTTGTTAATAAATTCAAAGAAATAAATAAAGAAGCCAAAACCAATCAACACACTTAACCAAAAAATTCTTTTGTGTTTGAAAAACAAGATAATGTAATATATCAACAGACTGTTTCTGTTGAAGGTAAGTATCAGCCCAAGGAGCACTACAAAATAGGCAATTTGGTCTAAATAGGTGGTCTTCAAGTCATCCTTTTTCCAGTAATAAATCAGGAACCAGGCAATGATCAATGTTCCAAAAGTCTGCACGGTAGTGGTAAAGCCCTTTGCAGCATGCAGGAAAGGGAGTCCTTTGTCATACATTGGATGAACAAAAGAGTTAATTCCTACCACATAACTGGAGATTACAAATAGAATCCCAAAGAAAACATGAATAAATAAAGCCCAATAGAATAAATCCAAAAATCCTTCTTCCTCACTTATTAAGGTGACAAATGCCAAGCCTATAACCGGAAAAAAAATAATCAAAGAAGACATGGGCAGATTGATCAAATAGGAGGTCAATATGAGCCCAAAACTCATAATCAGAACAAAAAACGAGTTAGCAGGAACCTTTCTTTCCAAAAAGAAAAAATGGAATAATAAGACCCCAACCAGCAGTGTCATCAATGCCTTATCCAGCTGAAAACTCACCATTTGGGTACAGGTGGTTAAAAACAGAACTAGGATCAATCCTATTCGGGAAAATATAGTAACGGCCTTAACGGATAATGAGGCACTATTTCTCAAGGTATTGCGCTAATTTTTCCAATTGATGAAACCTAGAATATCCTTTGACTTTTTCCCGAGACCTTTCCTTGAATTGGCATCGAAACTTCTCTCTCATATAGGAGTCCTGGAGTTCTCTAATTATGGTGCCACTTTGAAAAATATTATCGGCGAAAAAACCCAAACCTGTTTCTTTTAAGATCGCCTCCATTACATCTCCATCAGTAGGACAAAGGAGTACAGGTTTTCCAAGTGCCACATATTCGTAAAGTTTTGAAGATGGAATTCCCTTCATGTCTCCATAAGCCATTCCTAAAAGAACATGGGCCTTTTGGAGCATTTCAAGTGCTTGGTTTCTTGGAAACCGATCTGTGACGTCCACAAAAGATTTAAGATGATTGGGCACTAAGGCTTCGATTCGTTTTTTCTCTTTGACATCAAATCCAGCTCCTAAGAAAACTAAGCGGAAAGGTCGATTTTGCTCGAGACATTTATCCATTACCTCCAAAATCAACCGGATGTCCTGGGATGGATACAGTATACCACTATACATCACTGTAAATTGGTCATACAACTGCGAATCAGGTAAATCAAGCAAAGCTTCCTCAAATCCATTTTGAATGGTTATTCCAGGTTTTCTGAGGAAATCGCTAATCCTCCTGGTGTATGCTTCCGATACAGAAATAACTGAATCCGCTGTTCCAACCCATTTTTTCTCATAGTTGGACTCTATTTTTGCCACCCATTTCCGAATCCTACTTCCCCCCTTTTCCATCTGAAGTTCATTGGTACTCCAATCATCTCGGTAATCCGCAACCCATGAAATCCCAAATATTCGGCGGAGTTTATAACCTAGTCTAAACAGATAAAAAGGTTCTCCTGAAATCAATATTTTTCCTGGATTTCCTTCTCGAATAAGTTCTTGGAGATGGGGTAAAAAATTAGAATAGGAAGTGAAAGCAAGGGTGAATTGTGCCATTAACACATCCAGTAACTTGGTCAACAAAAATATGGGGCGAAGTTTCCCTTCCCCAAATCTTTTGTAAGACCAGTCTAGGATTCCAGGTTTAAATGGTAAGTAATGGACCTCGAAATTAGGGAATTTTTGAACTTCTATTTTCTCTCCAAATGGCACTTTGGTGTCTAAATGAGTCTTTAGGTCCTTATTCCAAGCCCGGGTGACGACGATAGGATAAAATCCAAAACGGTGAAAGTTCTGGGCCCAATAAGTAATCCGCTGTGCCGGAGTAAGGGTACAGGGGGAAAAATAATAAGATACCAGAATGATCTTCCTCAAGACCGATTAATTGACCGACTCAGTGGTAGCCTGAATTTGCAGAAGACCTAAGTCACAGAGCATGCTTTCCATGACTTTTTCATTTTGGTGGTTGGAATACTTCCAAGCTATTCGGTGAGAAATTTCTTTCATTTCTTGAATTTCCTGCATGGAAAGGGCATTTAAAGTCCGGGCCATTTCCACCTCATCAAAGAATTGGGTGACGACCCCATTTTGTTCTGCTTCCACAATTTTTTTCATTTCAGGAGATGGTCCAATGGCAATAGTCAATCTCGCTTGGATAAACTCAAAAAATTTATTGGGGAGGGCATTTGCATAATTGAAATTTACTGGCTCCAAAATGAAAAGTCCAATATCGAATTGATTGATAAATGCGGAAATCTCCTGAGTGGGAACCGAAGGCAGAAACTCAGTCTTTTTGTCTTTGGCCAATTCCTTTAATTCATTCAAGTAGCCAAGATCTGTCGGGAGCAACATCAATTTCAATTCAAAGCGTTCATCCAAATGAT